>JBFXAN010000216.1:0-9952 GCA_050184225.1 Dehalococcoidia bacterium
GATCGTTGCCCGCACTCCGGTTCTCTAGCAGCAGCTTCCGTCGGTGCTGCAGCAGGCGGCGGTTTCGAGGCCGGCGGGCGCGATCAGCTCGATCCGCTCGCTGGTCAGGAGCCAGGGCTTGCCGGCGTCGGCGCCGCCGGGGCGGCGGGCGTTAATCAGGGCGCTCTGCCAGGGTCTGTCTGCGGCGGCGGGCGCGCCCTGGAGCTGGATGTCGATGTCGGCGAAGCCGGCGGCGGCGAGGCGGGACGTGTAGTCATCGACGTGCAGGGCGGCGGCGGCGCAGCCGGCCCAGAGGTCGAGGTCGTGCTGCTGGTCGGCGGTGAGCGCGCCAACCAGGACGATGTCGGAGACGTGGACGCGACCACCGGGACGGAGGACGCGGAAGGCTTCGCGAAAGACGGCATCCTTATCGGGCGAGAGGTTGATCACGCAGTTGGAGATGATCACGTCGACGGCGGCGTCGGGGAGCGGCATCGCCTCGATCACGCCCTTCTTGAACTCGACGTTGGTGAGGCCGAGCTTCGCTTTGTTCGTCTCGGCGAGGGCGAGCATGTCGTCGGTCATGTCGAGTCCGATCACGTGCCCGGTGGGACCAACCTGGCGGGCGGAGAGGAAGCAGTCCATGCCGGCGCCGGCGCCGAGGTCGAGCACGGTCTCGCCTGTGCGGAGGCCGGCGATGGCGGTGGGGTTGCCGCAGCCGTAGGAGACGACGGTCTCGGGGAGGGCGTCGGTTTCGCCGGGGGCGTAGAAGCGATCGGCGACACCGGCGGCGCGGCTGTCGCCACAATCGCCGCCGCAACAACTCGTCACCTGGCCGGCGGCGACCTCCCGCGCGCGGGCGCCGTAGGCGGCGCTGACGGCGTCGCGGATCTCATCGGCGGTGCGATTGGTGGTGGTCATGGTGTCCTCCGTTCGATGTGCGGCGTCCCGGCGTTGGTTCCGACCGATTGCGATGTCTGGAACCGCTCGTGCCTGCTCTTCTCACATTTCGACATTTTCCGATATGACCCACGTAACGAGGGGCGGACGACGGCTACGGGCAGCAATCCTCCGGCGCGAGGGAGAGCAGCGTTTCGCTGAGGAACCGCAGCGCCCGCGGGTCGATGCAGTAGCAGCGGTTTGGCCCTTCGATCGTGCCGGTGACGATGCCGGCGTCCTTGAGCACCTTGAGGTGCTCGGAGACGGTGGACTGCGCCAGCGGAAACGCCTCGACCAGATCGCCGACGACACACTCGCGCCGGGCGGCGAGCACCTGAATGATGCGGAAGCGCACCGGGTTGGCGAGCGCCCGCAGGAGGGCGACGGCGCGGGCTTCGTCGGTGGTTGTTTGATCGAGGACCTTCATCGCCTGCTCGTTTCGTCAATTTCCGATATCGGTACTTTCCGATATACTGCCGGCGATGTCAAGGGGGATTCGCCACAAAGGCGCCGAGGCGCGAGAAATTCATCCGGATCTGAAGCTCGGTGTTCTGATGGTGAATCGACTGGGACGGCTGGTGAAAGCAGGGTAGACGATGCAGGATCGAGCGGCGCTGACGGACAGGATTGCAACGACGGCGGACGCGGCGGCGATCACGGCGATCTATAACGAGGGGATCGCGGATCGGATCGCGACGTTCGAGACGGAGCCGCGGACGGTCGAGCAGATCGCGGCACAGCTGGTCGAGCGCGGCGACGCTTTTCCGACCGTCGTCGTGGAGCGCAGCGGCCGGGTGATTGGCTGGGCGGGGGCGGGGCCGTACGCGAGCCGGCCGGTGTATGCGGGTATCGCCGAGCACTCCGTTTACGTCGCGCGGGCGGCGCGGGGGAGCGGCGCCGGGCGAGCGGCGTTGGCGGCGTTGTGTCGGGCGTACCGGGAGCGCGGGTTCTGGAAGCTGACGTCGCGTATCTTTCCGGAGAACACGGCCAGCCTGGCGCTGCACGAGCGCGAGGGGTTTCGCGTGGTCGGCGTCTATCACCGGCATGGGATGCTTGACGGCGAGTGGCGCGACTGCGTGATCGTCGAGAAGTTGCTCGCTGGAGCGGACGGCGAACATCCTCGTGAAAGGTAGCCAACCCCTGTCCGCAGCCGTCGATGCGCGGTGCCAAAGGTTCGGCAGGCCGGCATCAAGGGGAACCGTCCGTCGCTACCATACGATGTCAGATGCATCAGCCGGCGGGTTGCTTTCGGGTACGGGCACGCCGCTGGGCGGTGGTCGGTTCGCCGCGGTCGCGGGGGAGCAACTCGCCGGTGCGGATCGAGGCTTTCTCGTCGGTGATGGTGCGTTCCCGGTCGGCGTGGGCATCGCCGTGCTTGATCAGGAGCCAGGCGTTCTCCTGGCGGCCCTTCATCTTGACGAGCGCCCAGGAACCGTGCAGCCGCTTTCCCTCCAGCGCGAACTTGAAGTCGCCGGTGGACAGGGCGGCGGCGGCGGCGGCGTTGGCTTCGGCGTCGGGGATCAGCGCGAGGGATTTGTCCTGCGGATGATAGATGCCTTCATCCCAGATGATCATGTCGCCGGCGCCGTATTGCCCTTCGGGGATGTGCCCCTCGAAGGCGGCATAGGCGATCGGGTGATCCTCCGTCTGCATCGCGAGCCGCCGGTCCGATGGGCTGAGTGATGGACCCTTGGGCACCGACCAGCTCTTGAGCACGCCATCGATCTCAAGGCGAACGTCGTAGTGCAACTGGCTGGCGTCGTGCTTCTGAACGACGAAGCGCAGGTGACCAGCGGGCGGCGCCGGGGCACCCTCCGGCTCGGGCGTGGCAGAGAAATCGCGCATGGCGTTGTATTTTGCGAGCAGGGTGGCGGGATCCGGCGAAGCGTTCGTGTCCATGCCCGTATGATATACCCGCTGGATTCGTCTCGTCGGTTCGGCTGGTGGATGGGCGGGTGGGGAGTGCACTCCCTGGCCGCTCACAGGCACCATGCCGAATGCAGAACGCACGATGGGACAGGCGGAGGCCGTTTGTGCCGTATGAGTTTGGCTTCGACGTGGTTCGCATTGATGTCGATGAACTGGAAACGGAGCCTGGGGAGCCGCGCGAGTATGTGATCGAGGCGCTGTCGGGGGATGTGGCGGCGCATATCTCCACGGATACGAGCGGACTGGCGCAGGTGCTGGACGAGATCGGCCGGGAGGAGCGCCGGCCCGGTTTCCGGCCGGGCCGGGCCTGGGAACCGCAGCTGCCGCAGATGCGCGGCTTCTTCTTCCATCCGCGCGTCGTGCTGGCCGCGGTCCAGGCGATCGGCCCGCACATCGACGACGACGACGATATCGACTACTGGGAGTTTGTGATCGACGACGACGAAGGCTCCCAGGTGATCCTCCGGTTGAGCGAGCCGACGACCCGCACGTTGGTGCGGCGGATTCAGGAGTTGATCGGGGACGTGATTGCGTGATGCGAGAATGCGGCGATGGGCAACCGGCAATGGGCAATGGGCAATGGGCAATCGGCAATCGGCAATCGGCAGTCGTGAGTCCGGAACCCCATTGCCCATTGCCCATTGCCGCTGTTCATCAGATGAAATCGCTGAGATAGATCCAGCGGAACTGCTTGAAGAGCGGCGCTCCTCGAGCTTTCCAGCGAGCGTCATTCGTGATGATCGCCTCGCATCCGGCGAGCATTCCTGAGGCGATGGTCAGGGCATCAGGCAGCGCCAGACCCGTCGCCGCGCGGATCGTGGCCGCCTCGACAGCGACAACCATGTCGAGTGGCAAACCGGTGAGGTTGGGGAACTGCGTGAGAAAGGTGTGCATGAACATGAGCCGCTGCTGGCTCGTCCGAATCGGACGAACCAGCAACTCGATGGCGCTCACATACGAGTAGTAGCCGCTTAGCGGATCGTCGCTGCTGGCGATGCGCTGAAGCAAGTGCTCGGCCGCGAGGTGTGCCGCCTCGTGCGGACTGTGAAATGCGATCAGCGTGCTGCTATCGAGCATTGCGCGCTGAATATCGGCAAGGGCCGCGTCGAGGTCCGCTATCCGTAGCATGTTTACGCAGGCTCCCATCCGCGTCGCTCCTCATCGAGGTAGCGGAGGGTATCGTCGTGGTCGCCGAAGACGTCGCCCATTTGCCCGGAGAAGGCCGCGATCCAATGCTGAGCGACTGATTCGACGCTTGCGGCGGCGGTCCGGGTCGGCCATGGTGGTTGGGGGGTACTTCGCCGGATTCGGCGCCAGGAGAGCATTGTGCCGGACCTCCCCACCGCGTTTGCCCTGCTCGCGATCGTGCTGATTGGTTCCGCCCTCACTTCAGGCTTGGTCCAGCGGGCGCCCGTCTCCTTCCCGATGATCTTCCTCGGCATCGGCGTGCTGCTCGGAACGCATGGGGTGGGTGTGCTCGACATCAGCCTCGACGATCCGACGCTGGAGGCGGTCGCGATCGTGACGCTGTCGCTGGCGCTGTTCGTCGATGCGGTGCAGCTGCGCGCCGACGAGCTGCGCGCCGGCTGGCAGGTGCCCGTGCTCACCACCGGACCGGGGACGCTGGTGATGATCGCGCTGATCGCGCTGGTGGCGATGCTCGTGCTGGGCGAGCCGCTGACGCGGGCGTTGTTGATCGGCGCGGCGCTCTCGTCGATCGATCCGGTGGTGGTGCGGGATGTGGCGCGGGATGTCCGAATCCCCGGCTCGGTGCGGCGGGCGCTTCGGATCGAGGCCGGCACCGACGACATCATCGTGCTACCGACAATCCTCGTCCTGATCGCGGTCACGGAAGGCAGCATCGACAGCGCCGGCGGTTGGGCGGTCTTCGCGCTGGAGTTGTTCGTGCTGGGGCCGGTCGCCGGGTTGTTCGTCGGCGGCGCCGGATCGTGGCTGGTGGGATGGGTGGACCGGCGCTACCCGATCCCGCGCGAGTACCAGGCGCTGTTCGGCATCGGCCTGGTTTTTGCCGCGTATGTGCTGGGTGAGGCGGTGGGCGGCAGCGGTTTTCTCGCCGCGTTCCTCGCCGGGTTCGCCGTCGTCCTCTTCAACAACGAGCTGTGCGATTGCTTCATCGAATACGGCGAGACGACCGGCGAGATGGCGATGCTGCTCGCCTATATCCTGCTCGGCGCGGCGCTGTCCGACGTGATCGGGCTGGCGCCGCTGGGGGCGGCGGTCCTGTTTGCGGTGCTGGTGCTCGGCATCGCCCGGCCGCTGGCAATGACGACGGTGCTGCGCCGGGCGACGGTCAGCCGTGCCTCGCGCTTGTTCATCGCCTTCTTCGGTCCGCTCGGCCTCAGCTCGCTCCTGCTCGTGCTGATCATGCTGCACGACGGCGTACCGGAGGCCGATCGGCTCTTTGCGATCGTCGGGGTGGTGGTCGTCGTCTCGGTGGTGATCCACGGTATGGCGGCGGCACCGGTGGGTGCGTGGTACGGCCGGCGGATGGCGACGATGGTGCTGGATGAGGAGCGGGAGAGCACGGCGGCGGGGCTTTTCGAAGGTCCGGCGAACGATGTTTACCGGATGCCGGTGGCAGAGCTGGCCGAGCGGCTGGCGGAACCAGCGCCACCGGTGGTGCTCGACGTACGCACCCGCTCGCAGTATGCGCGGGACAACAGCCGGATTCCGGGCAGCATCCGCGTGCCGCCGGACCAGGTGACGGCCTGGGCCGACGGTCAGGACAAGAGCCGGATGGTCGTCGCTTACTGCACCTGACCGGACGAAGGCAGCAGCGCCCGTGCGGCGCGACATCTCCAAGAGCTTGGCTTCGACGCCGTCGCCCTGCTCGGCGGTTACAACGCCTGGCGTTCCGCGTACCCGGTCGAGCCGATCCCGCGGGTTGCGTAGTTGGTACGCCAGATCACGGCGTGGCGAATGGTACGATGCATGGGAGGAGTGCCGCCATGAAAACCACCATAGACAACGCCGGGCGCGTCGTCATTCCGAAGAAGATCCGCGAGGCGGCTGGTATCGAACCGGGCATGGAACTTGACGTGAGATTGTGCGAGGGGCGGGTTGAGATCGAGCCGGCCGCCGTACCGGTGAAGCTTGTACGTCGCCCCGGAGGAATGCTCGTTGCTGTGCCGGAGGTCCCGATCGACCCGTTGCCACACGAAGTCGTGGAGCAAATGCTGGACGAGTTGCGGGGCAGGCGCGGCCGAATCGAGGAGCTGTAATGCCGGGATTTGCACCTGACTCGGCGTGCATGGTGGCGTCGCTCTCGATATGGCATCAACACCACGAGCGTGCCGCTACCGAAATTGAGCGGCGGCTCAAACAAGGTGAGGCGATGGTGATCGCGGCTCCGGCCCTGATTGAGACGTACTCGGTGCTCACCCGTCTCCCACAACCTCGGCGGTTGCCGTCCAATACCGCTCATGCCTTGATTGAAGACAACTTCGTCTCTCGCGGCACGGTCATTGCGCTCGACGATGCGGCATATCGAACACTGCTCCGTCAGACCGTAACGGAAGAGATTCGCGGCGGTCAGATCTACGACGCCGTGATCGCGGTGTGCGCGCGGGCCGCCAACGTGACGACGCTGCTCACGTTCAACGAGCGCCACTTCCACCGATTCGGCGGACAGGGATTGTCGATTGTCGTTCCATCGGCCGAAGAGGCATGAACCGCCGATGAGCCGGGTTCTTCCGGTCTCGCTACTCCACCACGAACGGCGCGGCTCACGGTGACCACTATCGGTAGGTTGCGCCGAGGAGTTCGCGCACGAACAGGGCGGCCAACCACTGCTCATAGTGATCGGCGCTCCAGCCGGCGCCTTCGACCAACTCGCGGTAGATCTCCGCCGCGCTCAGCCCGCGGAGGATGGCGGCGGCCATGGCCTCGTCCAGGCCGCCGGCGAGGTGGCCGGCGATGCCCGTCACAATCTCGGCCAGGATGCGGCCACGTTGCGCCTTCCAACCGGCGAGCATGCGGGCGACGTCGCGGTCCGTGGTGGCGGCGGCATCGAGCAGAGCGACGACATCGGTTCCCCGCTCCCACTGCTGACGGTTGAGCCGGGCGACGAGGGCGAGGCGCCGGCCCGCATCCGGTTCGGCGAGCGCCTGCGCCCCAAGCGCGAACACGTCTGCCTCGGCCAGCCAGGCATCGCAGATCGCGGCCAGGATCGCCTGCTTGGTGCCAAAGGCAGCGTAGACCGTGCGGTTCGCCACGCCGGCCGCCACCGCGACGGCGGCCATGCTCGTGCGGGCGTATCCCTGTTCGGCAAAGAGCCGCCGGGCGGCGCGGGCGATGCGCTGCTTGGTTTCTTCCGCCTGAAGCTGCCGGTACGAAGTCCGGCCGGGAGGGTTGACATCGGTCATGACGGATCTTACAGTATCACAGCAGAGAATGCAGTAGTACTGCATCGAATGAAGTACTACTGCATTTGAACAGGCACAGCACTGCTTGCATGTGACCGGCGGCGGTGTGGACCCTCGGCGGGACCAAGAGAGCGTAGGTGAACGATGTCCGAAGGCAAGAATCGGGAGGTCTTTCGTCGAGTGATCGAGGAAGGTTTCAACCAAGGAAACATGCAGGCGATGGACGAGTGTTTTCCCGCGAACTACGTCGAGCATCAATTCGAACTGCCGTCCTCGCTCGAGGAGTTCAAGGGGTCGATCCACTACCTGCGCGAGACGTTCGCGCCCTTCAGCCTGACGATCGAGGACATGGTGGCGGACGGCGACACGGTTTGGGCGCGGATGACCGGGCGTGGCACGGACGCCAAGGGCGTGATGGGACGGCCGCCGACGGGCCGGTCATTTGCGATCACTGTGATCGATGTCTGCCGTTTCGAAGACGGGAAGATCGTCGAGCACTGGGGGGTGCCCGATCGATTTCACCAGATGGCCCAGCTTGGCCTCCTGCCGCAGCCGGCGGGGCAACCAGCCTAGCGGAAACGTCCCGTTGCGTCGCTCGACACCACCGAGAATGCACTCGTCCGCCACCTGGCGGCTGCGGTCCTGCGGCAGCACCTGCCGCTGTGGTAGTGTCGAGGCATCACGGCACGGTGCGAGAGACGGGGGACCGTATGGTGAAGTACAAGGTTGTCGTGCGAGAGTCAGAAGTGGGCTTCAGCGTGTCCTGCCCTGGACTCCCAGGGTGCTGGTCGCAGGGCAGGACCGAAGAAGAGGCGCTTGCCAACATCCGTGAGGCGATTCGGGAATACCTCGAAGCGCGCGACGCGATGGTAAAGGATGAGGATACGCGCGAAGTCGATGTGTTGGATTAAGCATACCCAGTCTTCCGGGCATCAACCATCTCGACGCGGTTCGGGCCTTTGAAAAAGCCGGGTTTCATCTCATCCGGCAGGGCAAGCACATCGTCATGTCGGATGGAGTACGCATCATCACGATCCCTCGGCACAACCCGGTCAACGCCTACACCATGGGTGGCCTTGTGCGAGATACCGGCCTGACGATTGAGCAGTTCAGGGATCTCCTTCGGTAGGCTGCCCAGCGAATGGAGTCGCTCGCCGGCACGTCCAGACGAGGTTCGCGGTCTGTCGGCTGCTGTCCTGGGACAGGACTGTGCACAACCGAAGGACTTCTCACCGAAGGCGTAAACTATGAGGTGCCACCAGGAGGTCGGTGATGCAGCGTATCGTACACGTGATCTTTGATGGCGAGGTGCTGCGCCCGGAAGAGCCGCTCGACCTACAACCGAACGCACGGTATCACGTGATCATCGAATCGTCGTCCGAGACACCGGAGCAGGGGACGGGTATGCTTGACGATATTCTGGAACTGGCGGTGGACTTCGGTATCCCGGACCTCGCGGCACAATTCGAGCATTATATGTACGGCGCACCCAAGCAATGAATCTCCAACCATGGTTCATTGATGCGGGACACTGGATTGCGCTTCTCAATCGCGGTGATCAACTTCACGAACGCGCCCGCCGGCTCAACGCGACCCTTCGGGGCCGGCTCGTAACCACCGAAGCAGTGCTCACCGAGGTCGGTAACTGGATGGCGCGTCCGCCGCTCCGCGCGCTCGTCGCACCATTCCTGCACCGAGTGCATTCCAACCCCCACCTCGAAATCGTAGCGGTTGACCATGAACTGTTCGCACGGGCGGTAACATTCTTCACATCTCGTGCGGACAAGGACTGGGGACTGACCGATTGCATCTCGTTCGTTGTCATGCAGGATCGCGGCATCACCGAAGCGCTGAGCGCCGATGTTCACTTCGTCCAGGCGGGCTTCCGCGCGCTTCTCCGCGAATAGCTACCGCAACAGGCCAGGAATAGGTAATCCGGACTTCATCGGAACCAAGTCTTGGCGAAAACGCAATACGCTCAACCAACCACAGACCACGAAGTCGTGCTCCGTCGATCTCGGCACTCTCTGCGGGGCGTTTGACAACGTAGTCTCAATCGTCCGTCCCTATCGAGTCTCCTTCAGTAATTGTTTGCGCGACCTCATACGTGCATAGCGGTCTGGTCGGCAGACGCGTCGCGTTCATAGGTTCAGGATAGCTACGACCTAGCAGCCCACCTATTTCCACGGCCGCCTTTCTCGGCAATGCCAGAATCATCTAGCCAGCCGGGGCTGGATGGATCGATCCTGAATCTAAGCGAACATTTGTCCGCCGGTTGAGAATTGCCATAATGAAGAGTAGCGGCATAGGTGCTCAGACACTTATACTATTCTCGTAGCATCGCTAGGCTGCCCAACGCTATGCTACCTTGCGCGGGTTGCACGGAAGCGGTGTAGTCGCCAGAACACAGCCTTGAGACGAAGGAGGGATGATTGGCAGGGCCGGTGGAATGGGCAGTCCTACCTACCCTAGTGTGGAGAGCGATGAAAAAAGAAGATGCGTCGGGGGCTTGAGTTTGCGGCCCTACCCCCGACGCCAATGGGAGGAGGATCTATCGACCGAAGTCAGATCGATCCCACTCTGCACCGATCTTATACCAATCCCGCATGACTACGCCGCATTCTGGTCGAGCGCCGGGAGCGCAGCGAGGGCGTCCTGAATCCAGGCCCAGCCGGCCAGCGACCGAACGCGGGCGGGGTCGGCATCGAGATCGGTGAGGA
>JBFXAN010000217.1:0-9826 GCA_050184225.1 Dehalococcoidia bacterium
GCGCCAAGACCTTCCACGGCTTGCTCACCCGCGTGATGGCCAAGCTCGCCGCGCTCACGTTTCGCGCCGTCTGGCAGCAGGCAGGCGTCGATCTCGAGTGAACTCACATCAGTCGCCTTAGACGGCGACTGTACTTCACCGTGGGTATGCGGTGGAACCGGTACGTAATGCTCGAAGCAGGACGGCCGCGGAGGGCGAGTGTGGAGCAAGTAAAGGTGGCGCTGGACGACCGCGACCTCCGCGCGCTGGTGCGGTTGGCCGCAAGCGATCGGATGACAGTCGAGGACATCGTGCGGCGTGCGCCCCGCCGTTGATGTCAAGATCTGGGCGTCGTCGTTGTCAAGCCCTCGATCATGAAGCAATTTGATCGTGCTTTGAGGTATCTTCGACGATGCCGGCGCGCCGGCCGAACTTATTACTGATCAAGACCGCCATTCGTCGTCGAACATACGACATGACGGCACACGCCGCTGAGGAAATGGCGGAAGACGGGCTTGATATTATCGACGTAGAAACGGCGGTTCTCGCCGGTACACTGGTGAAGACAGAGACAGACGATCCGCGTGGCGTACGATTCACATTGCAAGGAACGGCGACGGACGGTGTCACTGTGGTGGGAGTGGTGGGTCGACTGACGGAAGCCGGTCGATATTTGATCATCACTGTCTATGAAGTGAGGGACTGACCATTGCAGAGCGAGTTTGGCTTTCCCTGCGAGTATTGTGATGGCATCGTGCGATCGAAGCAGGTCGAACGTGAGGCGTTCAAGCACAGGAACGGGTTCGTCATCCTCGAAGACGTGGTTATTGGTGTTTGCGATCGCTGTGGTAGCCGGTACTACTCAGCCGCAACGCTTCATCGCGTCCACGAACTGGCAAGCGGGTTGGTCCCTGCCGAGCGGACTGAATCCGTGCCGGTTGCCAGCGCGACGTAAGCCCTACCGGATGGATTTGAGCGAATGATGAGGTTGCACCATGACGACGATCCGCTACACGTTGGACGAGTTCATCCAGGACATGACGGCGCTGGTCGCGGCGAATCCGGACCAGGCACGTCTCTTTGACAAAGGGTCAGCCTATATTGAGCGGCTGGTCCGCGACGAGCGCGCGATTCCGGAGGAGTTCCGGCGCCCCGCCGACAACGGCCGGCGCAAGGGCGGCGGCAGCTATGTGCTGCACCGCGGTCCCGGTCTGTTTGTCACGACGGTGGTCTGGGGGCCTGGCTCCCACGTTGGTCCGCACGATCATCACACCTGGGGCATGATCGGCGTGTTTGGTAACGGCATTCACGAGACGCGCTACCGGCGGGTGGACGATCGCAGCCGCGAAGGTTACGCGCAGTTGGTCAAGGATCGCGCTGTGCTGGTGCGTCCCGGCGAAGTATCGCTGCTCGTGCCGGAGGTGGACGAGATCCACGCGCTGAACAACGACTCCGACCGTCCGACGGTCGAGCTTCATGTCTACGGTACCGATCTGGTTGGGCTGGACCGCAGCCAGTACAACCTCGAAGACGGTGCGATTCGCCGGTTTGTGAGTGGCAAGTACGACAACTGTTAAGGCGGAGGTACGTCCCTCACGGCCGTTGTTGTCGCTCGGTCCACCAAGCGCTGAAAATCAATGCCCCAGCGGCGAGCACGAACACGCCGACGATGGCAAGCTCCACGAGGAATACCGTTTCGATTGCCCACGAAATTGAGGCTCCAGCCACGACAAGGAGGGCAGCGACGAGAAGCAGTCCAAGAATGCGCATCTTCATCCACACGCGGTCACGATTGACGGCGGCACAACAGGCTTGCCGCATGATACGGCAGTGATCCTATGCGTGAATATCGTGAGGCCGTGCTAGGATGCAATGGTGCGGGAAAAAGCTGCGGCGCCGCTGCCGCATACTTCAGGAGGTAGTTCGCTCGCATGGCATCAATGACCGTCTTCAAGTTCCCGACCGCCGACGGGGCGGAGCAGGGCTTGACCCTCGTCCAGGGTCTGGCCAATGACCGGCTGATCACGCTGCAGGACGCCGCGATCGTGACCTGGCCCCAGGGTGCCAAGAAGCCCAAGACGCGCCAGTTGCACAACCTGGCCGGCGCGGGCGCGTTGAACGGTGCCTTCTGGGGGATGCTCTTCGGTCTGATCTTCTTCGTGCCTTTCTTCGGGCTGGCGATCGGTGCGGCGATCGGTGCGCTCACGGGCAAATTTGCCGACGTCGGCATCGACGACAACTTCGTCAAACAAGTGCGCGATAAGGTGACAGAAGGTACTTCGGCGCTCTTCCTCCTCACCAAGGATGCGGTGATCGATCGGGTCGAAGAGCGGGTGAAGGCGGCGGAGGCAGCCGGTATGCCGAGGCCGGAGTTCATCTCCTCCAATCTCTCCCGCGAGCAAGAGGACCAGCTTCGCGATATGTTCGGCGACGAAGAGGCGCCGGCGCCGGCATCCTAATCAATCAGTTTGGACAAAGCGACAGACGTCCGCGCTCCTCAGCGCGGGCGTCTGCTGTGTGTCTGCTCATCCGTTCCGGCCTCGTGGGCTGTGCTAATAGGACCAGGCCGTCACGGCTCAGAGGGATCACCCAGGCGATGCGTGTCGTCGTGGGATTCGCGCGCCGTGATCATCATTGTCCCCCATCCTTCCGACCGATGCGACGCCGCCGGCCGGTGCGCGATCCAGTCAGTCGTGCACGACGAAGTTGCCGTACTCGACGTCGACGACGGTGACGATTGGGAGATCGTCGCAGTTCGCCCCTGCTTCTTCACCGAAGGTCCAGGCCATCCGGTCACGTTCGCCGCCGCCATCGCGGACGATGATGCCCGCGATCACACCCTCGTGCAGGCCACCCTCCGGCAGCCCCGGCGTACGGGCGGACGTGATCACGCCGGTGACGAGGGCGTGGTCGCCCTCCACCCGGAGACACGAGATCTCGCCGCGCACCTCGGCGAGCAGGTCGCCGTTCGGCTTGTGGTGCGCGACCGTGAAGACACCACCGATCGACTGGCTCGGCAGCGTCCGGGCGTGGATGGCAACGAAGATCTGGTCGCCGCGATACTCGGTGGGGAAGTTCTCGCCGAGGGTGGCCGTGCCCGCGCCGAAGATCAGCGGGCCGAGCACGCCGGGCGGTGCAGGCACAGGCGTCGCCGTCGGGGTGGGTGATGGTGCAGGTGTGGGTGTCGCCGGCGTTTCTGCCGGCAGCTCCTGGGCACTGGTTGCCGACGTCCACAGCGCAGCGGCGGCCACGACGAACGTCAAGGCAATGAACCACTGTCCACGGCGGCGCCGTGATCTGGGTGACATGAATGACTCCTCGCGGGGGCTGATGTCGTAACCCTAGCCGGTCAAAGGCCGGAAGGGGACCTACCCTTCAAGGGTAATTCATCACTGAATTGTACGTAGACAGCGACTACAGCACCGACGATCAGCAACCTCCGCCATCGCGGCGGAGGTTGCTCCTGCGCCCAGCCGAACCAGGAGGAGGCGAAGAACCCGAGGATCAGACCGGTCATCGCGCTGTCGCGGAGCGATAATCCGTCCATCGGTCTAGGGGGAGCGATCCGCTTCCGCGGAACCGATGATCTCGCGGACGTGGAAGGCAGCCAGGATCAACCAGACTGAGGCCACGCCGACGAGCAGCCGTTGATTCAGCCCCACCCGGGGGCCTTCGGTCTGGATAAACAGCAGCGCCAGCGCCGCGGACGGGAACAGGCCCAGCCACCAGTGCGTGTGCGGCCGCCACCGCGCGTCGAGCAAAAAGGTCCGCAGGAGGATAAACATCCCGGCAGTGACACAGAGGAAGCTGATCAGGGCCGCGACGATGTGAATCGTGCCGGCCGTGGACTGCGACCACACGTCGGACGCGTTGTCGATCTGGTCGGTGGGAAAGATGGCGGCGACGATCGCGCCGGCGCCGTAGATGGCGATCAGCAGCGAACCGATACGGGCGCCCCATGTGCCTTGCGTCAACTTCCAAATGGCGAAGGCAAGTCCGAGTGTGCCGATCCCGGAGACAAGGAATGCCGCCGTCTGAACAAAGCCGAGCCGGCCGAGCACCAGCTCGCTGATGTTGTCACCGATCACGCTGTACTCAGACACGATCGGTAGAAGCCAGGCGCTCGCGTTGAGGAACACCACCCCGACAACGGCCAACATAGCAAGCCGGGCCAACCGCCGCGGGTGCTGTACCGTGGTTCGCTGATCTCGCTCAGGAAGGGCAGCTGCGGATGCCTGCTGCATCACAATCACCGTGCCTTTCTTTGTGCGGCGAGGTACTGTACGATGTATAGGGAGCATATCTGTACAGTGTATAGTTGTCAAGCGGGTGACAAGGTGAACGATAGCCAGCGGTCCGGACGGAAACCGCTCACGCGGGCGCTCGTCGTCGAGCAGGCGCTTTCGCTGGCGGATGCGCATGGCCTCGATGCGGTGACGATCCGCCGGCTAGCGAAGGATCTCGGCGTGACGCCGATGGCCCTGTACTGGCACTTCCGCAACAAGGACCAGTTGCTGGATGGCATGGTTGACCGGATTTACGCGGGGCTTGACGGCACGGTTGACGATGCGGCCTCCTGGCAGGAGCAGTTTCGGTCGCTGCTGAACCAGCTCATCGCCGTGCTGCGCGCGCACCCGGCGGCGGCCATGCTGCTGCAGATGCGCGACACCTACTCGGAGCGCAGCCTGCGGGTGAACGAAACGGCGCTCGACATCCTGCGCCGCGCCGGACTCTCGCCGTTCGAAGCGGCCCGCGTGATGCGGCATGCGGTCGCGATGGCGGCGGGGGTCGCGACCGATGCGGCCACGCTTGCGAGGCGGGAGCCGGCGACAGGGATGCACGATGCAGCGCGCCGCGCGCCAGACATCGCGACCGCACAACCAGCCCAGCACTATCCGATCGAGGCGGCCCGGGTGCTCCGGCAGCAGGAGGAGGCGGATCACGACGCACCCGCCCTCTCCGCGACACAATCGCGGGAGCGCTACCCACGCATTGTCGAAGCTGCGACAGCGATGCGCTGGCATGAAGATGCCGACGCCTATTGCGTCTTCGGGGTTGACCTCCTCCTTGCCGGCATCGAGGCGATTGCGGCACGGGGTGGACGCGACTCCGGCGGGCCTGGAGGATGCAGCACCGGTGCGGGACAGTGATGCTGGCGCGCGGTCAGGCCGCGTGGACGATGATGCCCCGGTCCTGTGACTCTCGCCGCACCTCCAGCTCGACGATGCGCGCCATGTCGCCGCCGCCCCAAAGGATGAACTCCATTCCTTCGCCGACGGCGTCGATCACCGAGTTGATCGGTGTCCAGCGCATGTACAGATCGACGGTGGTGTCGTACTGGCCGCGCACCGCGAGCGCCAGGCCGGCGATCGTGTTGGCGATCGCCGCGCCGTCGCATCGCAGCAGTCCGTACGGTCCGACATTGTGACCGGTGATCAGGAGCTCGTCGAGGAAGATGGACGGGTCGTTGCCGCGCACTTCGACGAGCAGGATCGGCAGGTCCGCCGCGATACCGTGCCGGCGGCGGGCTTCTTCGACCTCGCGGTCGTATGCCGCCTGGTCGGTTCCGCGCAGCGGATCGTGTGTGATCAGCCGAATCCGGCCGTCGTCGATTGCGCCGCGGATCATCTGGTTGGCGGTGCGGTCGATCACGACGCGGCTGATACGAAGTTCCGTCGAGCGGAGGACGCGGGAGACAACCGAGGTGATGACGATGCCGGCGACGAAGCAGGCGGCGATGACGAGGCCGCTGGGCTGCTCCCGCATGTTCTGGACGGTGATGTAGATGAAGGCGGCCATGATCGGCAGAAAGAGCCAGAGCCAGCGCGAGCGGGTACGCCAGGTTGAGATCGTCACGGCGACCGAGGCCGACGCCATCAGGAAGAGGACGCCGGTCGCGTAGGCGGCACCCTGAGCCTCGACATCGGCGCGAAAGACCAGCGTGACGAGCAGCGCGATCGCCGTGAGGACGAGGACGAGCGGCCGCTGAGCGGAGGCCCACTGCGGCGCCATGCCGTAGGCGGGCAGGTAGCGCGGCACGAGGTTGAGCAGTCCCGCCATCGCCGACGCCCCCGCGAACCACAAGATCGCGATCGTGCTCAGGTCGTAGATTGTGCCGAAGACGTCACCCAGATCCTCGTGGGCGAGAAATGCCAGGGCGCGGCCACGCGCCTCGCCCCCTTCATCGAACGCCTCCGGTGGGATGAGCAGCGTCGTCGCGAGGCTGCTCATCAGCAGATAGACGCTCATGATCAACGCGGCCGCGGTCAGCAGCTTCTTCGTATTGCGGATGCGGCCGGCGGGGCTGGCTTCGGTATCGCCGGCATCGCCCTGCACGACCGGCATCACGGCGACGCCTGTCTCGAACCCGGAGAGGCCGAGCGCCAGCTTCGGGAAGAGGAGCAGCGAGACGCCGAGCCAGGCGAGCGGATTACCCCGCTCGTCATAGAGGGCATCGAGCCAGCCGCTGACGAGGTCCGGATCGGCGCCGACCTCGCTCAGCGCCCGGACGAGGACGACCATGTTCAGTCCGAGGTAGATGACGACGAGCACGACGGCAACGCCGATCGCCTCCTTGAACCCCTTCAGGAAGACGCCGCTCAGCGCCAGGATGAGGACGGCGGTGATCGCGATGTCGACGACCACGTTGTGATGGAGCGCGCTGGGGAAGAAGGGGTTCTCGACAATGTGCGCGGTGGCGTCCGCCGTCGACAGCGTGATCGTGATAATCCACGACGTAGCGGCGAAGCCGAGCAGGACGAGCACGAACAGCTTCCCCCGCCAGCGCGGCAACAGCCGCTCCAGCATCGCGATCGATCCCTGGCCATGCGGACTCTCGGCAGCGACCCGGCGATAGGTGGGCAGCGCCCCGACGAGCGTGAAGGCGACGAGGATCAGGGTGGCGATCGGGGAGAGCAGGCCGGCGGCGAGATAGGCGATGCCGGGCTGATAGCCGAGGGTGGAGAAGTAATCGACACCGGTGAGACACAAGACCTGGTACCAGGGCCGCGCGGCGTGATGCGCGACCTCCTCCTTCTGGTACAGCCAGCCCGTGATCCGGCTCTGCGACTCGCGCCGCTCGGCGATGGCGACGCGCGCCATGTCGATGTCGATCGCGCGAGGCACCCGGACCACCGCCGGGAACCGGCCGCGCCGGCCGGACAGTGTCGTGTCCGGCGGCGTCGCTATATTTGGTGATACCGGCTCGGTCGGGTGCGGCCCGCTGGTGTCACGTGTCTCGATCGGCGGATGCTCGGCTGCCGTGTTGCCCGGCGGCTTCGCATCACGCTCGGCTGAGGGGGAGACAGGATTGCCGGCATCGGCCGGAAGCTTTGGCCGCGCGACGCGGAGCGGGTGCTGGCGGCGCGGCAGATTGTTCCGGCGCGTCTCATCGTTCGATGCGCTCTCGTCTCGGTTCCCATCCATCCGAGATACCTCAACGTTGTCGAGGATGCCGGCCTCGCAACCGAGTGTATCTCGCCTTGACGGTGAGCACGCCGACCGGTCAATGGGCACCGTACCACAGGTGAGGGAATCCGCCGGGTCGGCGGACCGAAGCTCGGGCGTGGCCCGAGCTACCGCCGCCGTCCCGAATGCGCAGCCCGCTCCTACGCACTCCGGCCAATCACCCGGCGCCCACCAATCAGCGCTACGCCGGCGACGATCACCACGATCGATACGAGGCCGATCGCGCCGACGGTGTCCGTGAACCCGCCGGTTGAAGCCTCATGTGGCGCCGGCGCTGTCATCTGGGTGAGTGTGGCTTCGTCGGATGCCGTCGTGGTCGTCCGCGTGCCGGTGGATGAAAGGACTGTGACCGGTTCGAGCCGCGTCCCCGCGAACGGCGCCGGCACGATCTCCGGGAACCAGGTGCCGGCTTGAGGGAACCGGACCTGTGCGACGAAGTGACCGATCGCCTTGGCCGGTGTGGCCCTCGACTCGATCCGCTCACCGCTCTCCTGATGCCGCGCGATGAAGACGGGTTCGAGTGCCTGACCAGACACCTGATGGATCGGTGTTTTGTCGTGCTGTTTGACGAGGAAGCCCACCTCGATCATCTCGCCGGCGCGAGGTTCGGACAGCGGCCGATCCAATGTCACCGTTGCCCAACCGCCGGCGTGTGCGGCTGTGGCGAGAAGTAGCAGCATGATGGCGGTGGCACCGCCCGCGATCCAGAGCCGAGTCATGGCATCCTCTCCCTTGTTGTGTGGTCCTTCGCTTCGTGACTTCCACAGCTTCTACAACGGAGATGGCTGCCAGGTTCCCGCCCGTGGGAGCGTGGGCGCGATTGCATTGATTCGGCGATGCGGATCGCCGTGTCCAGGTCGAGGGAGGATTCGAGCCGGTAGGTGATGCCGTCCCGCTCCCAGAGCAGCGTGTTCGCCGCCAGTCGCGATGGTTGCTCATGCATCGCGCCGGCGCCATCACGAACGATCAGCAGGTGAGGTACGCCCGCGATCCAGAAGGCCCGCGCCCCGTTGACGCTGGTCGGTGTCGCCGTCGCGCCGCGTGGCAGGCCCTTCTGGATGAACGGTATCGACTCACCGCGGAACTGGGTGATGAGCAGTCCGACGCCGGTCTCGCGCGTCTCCGGCAGGTCGGGCCGCGGTGCGTACGTGAGCGTGACGCGACCGCCGGGCGGCTCGGCGCCCGTATATACCGCATCCGGTTGCCCGACCAGCGCGGCAGATGGTAGGAGGATCGGAAACGCGACCATGCCACGCGCTTCGGCGAGCGACACGCTGCGGCCATCGATGAGCAGGGCGCCGGTGGATGGTGCGCCGGACGGGATCGCCGTGCTCGTGGAGGAATCCGGGAGCGGCACGATCTCGACGCTGGACAATCCCAGCCAGTCCGCGACGGCGTTCCGCGCCGGTGGTGTCAGGGCGACCACCACAAGCAGCACGAGCAGGATCACGAGGGTTGCAGCGACCGCCCGCCGCCTCCGACTCAACCACGTATGGTGCGGGAGCAGCCACCGCCGATTCTGCCGGTGTTCAAGATCCGCGCGCACCCGGCCCGTCAGGTCCGGCGTCGATGGGAAGTCGATGTGTCCGGCCGCGCTGACGAGCGCGCGCTCAATCTCTCGTTCGGCGAGAGACGCAGGGCGATCAGCCACGCGACACCTCCGTCTCGGAGATCGAATTGCCGTCGAGCATCACGCGGAGCCGGCGCAACGCGCGCGACAGCCGCGACTTCACCGTGCCTCGGGCGCAACCCATCACGGCGGCGATCTCCTCCTCGGAAAGCTGCAAGAAGTAGCGGGCGGTGACAGCCAGCCGCTCTTCAGCGCGGAGGCGGTTGACGGCCGCGAGCAGCTCCGCGCGTTGCTCGGTCGCAAGCGCCAGCATCTCCGGTGAAGCGGCATCCGCGCCCTGGAGGCGGGCATCCGCCGCCCGCAACGCGAGGCCGGCGCGGCGACCGGCGGCGGTGCGGCGGTTGCGCGCCTCATTCGCGACGATGCGGAGGAGCCACGGACGGAACGGCGCGCCGGCACGAAAGCGGGACAGGGCGAAGTACGCCTTGACGAAGGCCTCCTGCACCGCATCCTCCGCCTCCGCCACGGCGCCCGTGATCACGAACGCCGTGCGAAAGGCGATCTCCTGATGCCGGCGCACGATCTCTTCGTAGGCGGTCGCATCGCCCGAACGCGCCCGCTCGATCAGCCCGCTCTCATCCAGCGGCCATCCACCTCTACCGAGTACTACACCGGAGAAGGGGAAAGGGTTCCCGGTTTGAGGGGTGCTCTGGACGGCCCTCACCCCCGACCCCTCTCCCGCTCGGCGGGAGAGGGGAGCACAGCGTGGCCGTGAGCATCAGGGTGTCGATCGATCGGTCAGACTGTACC
>JBFXAN010000218.1:0-9807 GCA_050184225.1 Dehalococcoidia bacterium
TGGCGATGTGGCGCTCGACCGTGTGCACGCTGAGGACCAACTGCGCCGCGATCTCCTTGCTGGTGCGGCCGCCGGCGAGCAGGCGCAGCACCTCGACCTCACGCGCCGAGAGACCGTCGGGACGGGTCGCCGTTGGCTGACCTGACGGCGTCATCACAGTCGGAGTCTCGCCGGCGCCATCCGCCGCCGGCCCCATTGATCGGTCGCGGCCGGTTGCATAGTTGATCGCCGCGTCCAGAGACATTGAGTGGCCGGTGGCCCAGGCGGCGGCAAACGCTGCCTCGTCGAGTGCCGCACGGACGATGGCCACGTCTCGGTCATGAATCTCGCGGTCGCCGGCGGGCAGGACCGCACCGATCCGGTCGCGGGTCGCCTCGGCAGCGCCGAACAACCGGGCCGCGCGTTCGGGCTGCCGTTTGGTGACGGCGAGTGCGGCCCAGGCTTCGAGCGCGTAACCGAGGCCGCGGGTGTCGCCGATCTCAGTGAAGGTCGTCAGACACTGCTCCAGATACGAGCGCGCCGCCGCAACGTCGCCCTGACGCAGCGCCACGGATCCCAGGTTTACGAGCGACGGGCCGAGGTCTTTCTCGCCGACGGCCTGCGCGATCACCAGGGATTCTTCCAGCCAGGCGCGTGCCGGTGCATAGTCACCGCGCAGACGGGCGACGTTTCCCAGGTTGACGAGGCAAACATGGATTCCCCAGTCGTCCTGCAATTGCCGGCGGATCGCGAGGCTCTCCGCATAGAAGTCGTGCGCCGCGGCATAGTCGCCTTGATCGCTGGTGAGATTGCCCAGGCTGGTGAGGGAGTAGGCCACCCCCGCGTGGTTGCCCGCTTCCCGTTTCAACGCCAGGCTCTCCTCGTGGTACCGGCGTGACCGCGCGTACTCCCCACGCATCTGGGCGATAATGCCAAGGTTATTCAGCGAGGCCGCGACATCGAGCGGATTGCCCAACCCACGCCGGAGCGCAAGACCCTGCTCGTGCAGGGCGTGTGCCGCGTCATAGTCGCCCTGGTACATCGCCAGATTGCCGGCTCCGTTGAGCGCCTTTGCCCGCGCGGGTGTCGGATCGCCGGCATCCGGCATTGCCAGCAGCGCCGTCAGGATCCGGCGGCCCTCGTTCAGATGGCCGCGCAATCGCCAGAACCGCCAGAGCGCGCCACCGAGCCGCAGCCCGCGCTCGCCATCGCCCCGCGCCATCGCCCAGTCCAGCGCCGCGCGCAGGTTGTCGTGGTCGGCCTCCAGACGTTCAAGCCAGGTTGCTTGCTCCGGGCTGCTGAGCCTCGGCTCAGATTCCTCCGCGAACGTGAGGAAGAAGTCGGCATGCCGTCGTCGGGCTGTTTCGATCTCGCCGCTCGCGGTGAGCTGTTCCAGCGCGAACTCGCGGATCATCTCCAGCAGCCGCAGGCGCGACTCCTTGCCCGAGGTTTGCCCCCGATACACGAAGTTGTGGTCGAGAAGCGAATCCAGCACGTCGAGGAGGGCAGGCTCGGGGATGTCCGCGGCCGGCTCTCCGCCCGCGACGGCCTCAATCGCCGCCAATGTGCAGCCGCCGGCGAAGACGGCAAGCCTCCGGTAGATGGCCTGCTCTTCCTTGCTGAGCAGATCGTAGCCCCAGGCGATCGCCGCGCGAAGCGTGCGTTGACGGTCCGGCAGATCGCGGGCACCACTTGTCAGCAGGGCCAGGCGTCGCTCGAGTCGTTCCACGATCTCGCTGGGCGTCAGGAGCTTGATCCGAGCTGCGGCCAGCTCGATCGCGAGCGGCAATCCGTCCAGCCGGTTGCAGATCGCGGCGACATCGGCGGCGTTCGCGCTGTCCAACCGGAAATCGGGCGCAACCGCCCCCGCGCGCTGGACGAACAACTGCACTGCTGGCGAGCGTTCGACGGCGGCGAGGTCCGCCTGCTGCGCCGGATCCGGCAGCACCAGCGGCGCCAGGGGAGACTCATATTCCCAGCGCAGGCGGAGCGGCGTGCGGCTGGTTACCAGCACGGTGAGCGCGGGGCAGGCGGCAAGGAGCGCGGCGACGCTCACGCCGGCAGGCAGCACCTGCTCGAAGTTATCGAGGAGCAGAAGCGCCTGTCTCTCGTGGAGGTAGCCGCCAATGGTGTCCTCCAGCGTTTGAGCGCCGTCCTCGCGGACACCGAGCGCGTGGGCAATCGCAGGGACCACGGCGTCGGGGTCGCGCACGGATTCGAGGGGGACGAACCAGACGCCGTCACCGAAGTCGTCGAGTGTTGTCTCAGCGAGAGCGAGGGCGAGGCGGGTCTTGCCCGTGCCGGGCGGGCCGGTGAGGGTGAGCAGACGGATGTCCGGATCGAGCAACCTCGCTTGCAGTGCGGCAAGATCAGCGTCGCGGCCGATCAGCGGCGTTGGTTGCAGCGGAAGGTCATGCGTGGGGCGGTCAGGCTGCTCGTGCGGGCGAAGGGCGATCGGCGTGGTGAGCGCAGAGGGACGAGCAACCATCGCGCCTCGACCTCTCCTCAGGGTTCACCGATCTCCTGACTCGTGGGCAGTATAGCGCAGGGGAGCGCCGGCCGGTGTGACGGTGGACCATCGAGCTGCCGATCATCCGGAGACTCCGCCGAAGCGTCGCGGCCTGAGCGATGCGCACGGGCGACGAAGCGGCGCCTCCCGCCGGCTCCGTCGCCCGGATGAGCTTCTCACATGCGTCGGGGCGTCGCGCTGCAACCCCCTCAATTCGCGCCACATCCAACGCCCGGCTTGGACCCAAAGGGCTGGATGCCATCGCCGGCGCCGCCTGGTTTGCTCGTGCCGGCGTCGACGCTGCGACTGTCCCTGGTCGAGTCAGCTCACTTTTCAACGGTGCTGTAGGCTGAGGCCCGATCCCCGAGTACGCCGCCGGACGCGCCACCGGCGTGGGCGGTGCCGGCCAGCGGCGCGGCGATGGCGCTGAGCGTGATGGCGAGGGCCGCCAGCAGCGCCAGTGTGGTCCGCCGCGCCGTTCGTGTCCTTGTGTGTACCTGCATGGTTGTCATGGCATTTGACTCCGTAGTCATGTTTTGGATGGGTCGTGTGCTGTTGTGAGTAGACCTATGCCCGATCGGCGTGGTGGCACCGAGGACCGTGGGGTGTGAGCGGTGCTGCCCGTTCGCACTCCGCGGACCTCGGCGCCACCACGAGGTTTGGCGTCAGCGTGCCGCTAGTTCTGATGGCACGCCGTGCCGCTGGGTGTCCGCCAGCCGTAACAGGTGTTGTAATCGGAGAGGGGGTCGGCGGAGGCGGGTCCTGCCGTGAACGTGGCCACCGGCGCCCCGACCACGCTCAGCGTCACCAGTCCGGCGAGCAGCGTGCGCTTCCATCCTGCGAGCTTCATCATCAGTCTCCTGTCTGGGTGCTCCGATGGATTCGGCGGCTCTGGCCGCGCGTGGAGCACCTCACGATTCCACGCTAGTGCCTGGCCATGCCGTCGCCATCGGGGGAAGCCTGTACTACACGCGTGGTTCGCGAAGATGGGGGAAACCCCGTAGGCCCACAGGGTGCTCAGGCGTCGGAGGGCGCAACGAGGGCGTGGTGAAAGGCGTACGCCGTGGCGTCCGCTCGGCCGCGGGCGCCGATCTTGGCGTAGAGATTGGAAACGTGGCGCTCGACGGTCTTTTCGCTGATGACGAGTGCAGCGGCGATCTCCCGGGTGCTCTTGCCCGCGGCGATCAGGCGCAGCACCTCCACCTCGCGCGCGGTGAGGCCGGCGGGAAGGCCGGTGTCAGCACCGCCGGCAGTCGGTGGCCGCGGACCGACCGGCGTGGGTTCCCCGCGATCCTCGTCCGCCCGGAGACCTTCGGTGATGGCTTCCTCCAAGGACATCGCCCGGCCCGCGGACCACGCCGCGGCGAAGGCGTCCTCGCCCAGCGTCGCGCGCACGGCTGCCATCCCAGCCTCATGCTCGGCGCGCTCCGACGGCGGGATGACGTACCCGATCGCCTCGCGCAGCGCCGCCGCCGCTCCCAGCAGCCGGGCGGCCCGCGCCGACTGTGCCGGCGTTCCGGCGATGCGTGCCAGACCGACCAGGCAGTTCGTGATACCCAACGTCGAGACCAGCTCCCGCGACAGCGCTACGCTCTCCTCCCAGCAAGCGCGGGCAGTGGCGTGCTCGCCCTGATCCTCCGCCACCATGCCGAGCGCGTGCAGCGACCACGCGATGCCGTGGCGGTCGCCGAGCGCGCGCCGGAGTTCCAGGCTCTCCTCGATGGAGGCGCGCGCCGCGGCGATGTCACCTCGCGAGCGGGCGGCCAGGGCCAGGTTCCAGAGTGAATAAGCAATGGCAGACCGATCGCCCAGCCCGCGCCGGAGCGCGAGGCCTTCGGCGCAGAGCGCGCCGGCCGCGATGTGGTCGCCCGTCACGTTGGCCAGGTTCCCCAATGCATCGAGCGACGCGGCGATACCCAATGTGTCCCCCAGTCCCCGCCGCAGACTGAGGCTTTCTTCGTAGGACGACCGCGCCGCCGCGTAGTCGCCCTGTTCGATGGCGACGGTTCCCAGGTTGTAGAGCGCGACGGCGATCCGCCAGTCATCCCCCAGCTCACGCACCAACGCTAGGGCCTCCGCGAAGTGGCTGCGTCCCGTGGCGTAGTCACCCTGCCGGACGGCGATTGTCCCCAGCGTGTTGAGCGTAGCGGCGATCTCGCGCTTGTCGCCCAACTCCTGCTGAAGCGCGAGGCTCTCTTCGGCGAACGCGCGGGCGGCGGGGAAGTCCGCCTGGGACCACGCGAGTCTGGCGGCGGCATGGAGCGCCAGCGCGCGCGGTCGCATCGGCGCTGCCCGACCGGCGGCCAGCGCCCGCTCCAGCCAGCGCCGCCCTTCGCTCAGGTGCCCGCGCATCAACCAGAGACGCCCCAGCGCCGCACCCAGCCGCAGCGCCGGCTCCGCGTCGCCCTGCTCCAATTCCCAGGCGAGCGCGGCGCGGAAGTTGTCGTGCTCCGCGTCCAGACGGTCGAGCCAGGCGGTCTGCTCGGCGCCGGTGAGCTGCGGCTCTGCTGTCTCCGCCAGCGCGAGGAAGTAGGCGGCGTGGCGACCGGCAGCCGCCTCACGCTCGCCGTTCGTGGTCAGTTGCTCCAGCGCGAACGCGCGGATGGTCTCCAGCATCCGCAGGCGCGGCTCGCCCGACGGCTCCGCGTCGCGCCGGAGCAGGCTCTGGTCCGCGAGTGAGACGAGGTGGTCGAGCGCTGTCGGTCCAGTCTCGCCGGTCCCGAATCCCTCGGCCACGGCCTCCGCTGCCGCAAACGAGCAGCCGCCCGCAAAGATACCTATCTGCCGAAAGAGCGCCTGCTCTTCTCCCGAGAGCAGGTCGTAGCTCCAGCTGATCGCGGTGCGCAGGGCGCGCTGGCGGTCGGGCAGATCGCGCGGTCCGTCCGTGAGCACGGTCAATCGCTGCTCCAGACGCTCCAGGATGGCGCGCGGCGGCAACAGCTTGACGCGGGCGGCGGCAAGCTCAATTGCCAACGGCAACCCGTCCAGCTCGTAGCAGATCGTGGCGATGTCGGTCGCGTTCTCGGCGACGAGGTGAAAGTTGGGCGACACAGCGCGCGCCCGCTGGATGAAGAGTTGCGCCGCCGCGGCTTGGGCGACGGCATCGCGGTCGAGGAAGCGGTCCCGATCGGGCAGAGACAACGGCGCGACCGGAAACTCGTATTCCCAGCGGAGACGGAGCGGCGCGCGGCTGGTGACCAGGACCTTGAGGCGTGGCGACGCGGTCAGGAGCGCCGCGACCTGCACGCCGGCTACCAGCACCTGCTCGAAATTGTCCAGCACAAGCAACCGCTCTTGATCGACGAGGAAGTCCGTCAGCGCCGCATCGAGCGGCCGGCCCGCCGTCTCACGAACGTTGAGCGTCTGAGCGATGGCGGCAATCACGCCGTCGGGGCTGCGCACGGTTTCCAACTCCACGAACCAGACACCATCGTCGAACTCGGCGGTGATGTCATCGGCGACCGCGATCGCCAGACGGGTCTTGCCGGTGCCGGGCGGGCCGGTGAGTGTGAGCAGATGCACGTTCGGGTCGAGCAGCCGTTCCTGGAGTGCGGCGAGATCGCTGTCGCGGCCGATCAGCGGCGTGGGCTGCAGCGGGAGGTTGTGCGGCGGGCGCGCGGGTTCGCGGAGTGGTATGGGCGTGTCGCGGCGGCTTGGGCGGGTGACCATCGCGCTTCGGTTTCCACTCATTGATCGGCCGGATAGTCCGAAAGTAGTATACGCAGCGTCGAAGGGCAGCGACGTGACCGGCCTTGCACACGCTCCCACGGCCACGGCCGCCAGTCGTGTGTCGTGTCCGTCACTCGCGCCTCCTCGATCGTGCGACTATGATCCTCTAGATAAGACGCAGCGGGATCCCCAGGAGTTACCGATGACCACTGCTTCACGCCGCGGCATGACGCCGGCCGACCTCTTCCGCATCAGCTTCCTCGGCGACGCCCAGATCTCGCCGGACGGCAGCCGCGTCGCGTTTGTCCGAACACGGTTGGACGAGGAAAAGGATGAGTATCTCTCGACGATCTGGGTCGTGCCGGCATCAGGCGGTGAACCACGCCAGTTCACCTTCGGGCCGAAGCGGGACACGACGCCGCGCTGGTCGCCGGATGGGACGCAGCTTGCCTTTCTCTCCGAGCGCGACGGCAAGAAGCGGCAGCTCTATGTAATGGCGGTGGACGGCGGCGAGGCGCGGCGGTTGACCGACCTGAAGCAGTCGGTCGAGGACCTGGTCTGGTCGCCGGATGGGAGCCGCGTTGCGATCACCTCCCGGTTGGCGCCGGACGAGCCGGATGAGAAGGATAAGGAGAAGTCGAAGCCGGCGCGGGTGATCACGTCGCTCCGCTACAAGTCGAACGACGGCGGCTTCGTCTACGACAAGCGCCGCCATATCTTTGTCGTCTCGCTCGGGGGTACCGGGGGCGCAGCCCCCGCAGTGGCGGGTTGGGGTCGTGACAACGCCCCCAATTCGGAACAAATCGGCGAGCCGGTGCAGATCACCGACGGCGATTGGGATGATAGTGCGCCGTCCTGGTCGCCGGACGGGGCGTTCCTAGCGTTCGCCTCCGCGCGTCATGACGAACGGGATTACGATCAGGTGACGGATATCTGGGTGGTCGCGGCCGAGGGCGGTGAGCCGCGTCAGGTGACGCCGGGCCGCGGTCCATCGGCCAATCCCTCCTGGTCGCCGGACGGTGCGACGATCGCCTATGTGGGCAATGAGTACGCGCTGGACATGGGCCGGAACAATGATGTCTTCGTGATTCCGGCGGCGGGCGGCGAGCCGCGCAACCTGACCAAAGATCTGGACCGCACCTGCGCACCGTTCGCCGGCAACATCGGTCCGCTGTGGTCGCCGGATTCCCGCTGGATCTACTTCGGCGTCGAGGATCAGGGCGATGTGCCGATCTATCGGGTGCCGGCAACGGGTGGTGTGGCGGAGCGGGTGCTCGGCGGCGAGCGCTGGCTGATGAGCCTCTCGATCTCGGCGGACGGCGCGCGCATCGCCGTCAGTTCGGCGGACCCGGTGCACCCTGCCGAGGTTTCTGTCGCCAACGCCGACGGCACCGACGAGCGGCGGCTGACCGGGATCAACGACGCGATCGCGGACGAGGTGGCCTTTCAGCGGCCGGAGCGCTATCGATTCGAGCGCGACGGCTTCACGATCGACGGCTGGGTGATCAAGCCCGCCAACTACGAACCGGGCAAGCGCTATCCGGCGCTGCTCAATGTGCACGGCGGCCCGGCGACGCAGTACGGACACACGTTCTTCGACGAGTTCCAGGTGTATGCGGGCGCGGGCTATGCGGTGATCTTCACCAACCCGCGCGGCAGCCAGGGCTACGGCGAGTCGTTCACGCGGGCCGTCCGCGCCGACTGGGGCGGTGGCGATTACGAAGACGTGATGATGGGCGTGGACGAGGCGCTCAAGCGCTTCGACTTCATCGACCCGGAACGACTGGGCGTGATGGGTGGCAGCTACGGCGGCTTCATGACCAGTTGGGTGGTCGGTCATACCGATCGGTTCAAGGCGGCCTGCTCAGAGCGGGCGGTGAACAACACGTATACCCTCTTCGGCACGAGCGACATCGGCAGCTTCTTCTCGGAGACACACGCGGGGGCGCTCCCGTGGGAGGACATGCAGTGGTATATCGACCGCTCGCCGCTGACCTATGCCCGCAACATCACGACGCCGCTGTTGATCATGCACGCCGAGAACGATCTGCGCTGTCCGATGGAGCAGGCAGAACAACTCTTCACGGTGCTGATGAAGCTGCGCCGGGAGGTGCTGTTTATCCGCTTCCCGGATGAGACGCACGAGATGTCCCGTGCCGGCCGCCCCCACCACCGCCGCGACCGGTTCAAATTCATCCTGGAGTGGTTCGAGAAGTACCTGGAGCCGTCACGCGTCGCCGAGCGCGAGGCGGCACCGGCGTAGGGGTGGTGAACCGCAAAGACGCAGAGGGCGCAAAGGAACGCAAAGAGTCCCATTGAATCCGTTGCGTTCCTTTGCGCCCTTTGCGTCTTTGCGGTTCACGCCCCACTCGACGCGGTGTGAGGCGGGCTGTTACAATGATGTGAGGCTCCGGCGCGGGGTCTCTTCCCATACTTGAGTGGCTTGATCAGAGGCGGCAATGACGACACAACAGGGTGATTACTACGCGGTGCTCGGGCTGGACCGTAACGCCAGCCAGGAAGATGTCAAGCGGGCGTTCCGCCGCCTGGCGATGCAATATCACCCGGACCGAAACAAGGAACCCGGCGCCGAAGACCGGTTCAAGGAGATCAATCAGGCATATGAGGTGCTCTCCGATCCGGACAAGCGCGCTGCCTATGATCGCTTTGGGCACGCCGGGGTCGGCGGCCAGTTCGGCGGGACCGGCTTCGAGGGGTTCAACTTCGGGGGATTCGGCGACATCTTCGATGCGTTCTTCGGCGGCGCCACCACCCGGCAGCGACGGGGACCACAGCGCGGTGCGGATCTTCGCACGAGCATCACGCTGGACTTCGAGGAGGCGATCTTCGGCGCCGAGCGCGAGATCGAGGTCGCCCGCAACGAGGTCTGCACGAGTTGCGACGGGATCGGCGCCGAAGCCGGCAGCAAGCCGGAGCGGTGCCCGTCCTGCAACGGCGCCGGCGAGATCCACCGCGTGCAGCAGAGCATTTTCGGACAGTTCCGCAACATCTCTACTTGCGAGCGCTGCCGTGGTGAGGGCAAGGTGATCAGCAACCCCTGTCAGGCATGCCGTGGCAGCGGCCGGCAGCGCAAGACGCGCAAGCTGATGGTCAAGATCCCGCCCGGCGTGGACCACGGTCAGCCGATCCGCCTCACCGGTGAGGGTGACGCCGGCGGCGGCGGCGGGAGTCCCGGCAGCCTCTATGTCGTCATCAACGTTCGGCCGCACCCGCACTTCCGGCGCGAGGAGGACGACATCATCGTCGACCTGCCGATCAACGTCGCGCAGGCGACGCTCGGCGCGGAGATGCCGGTGCCCACAATCGATGGCGAGACGAAGCTCTCGATCCCACCGGGAACCCAGAATGACCGCGTGATCACGCTGCATGGGAAGGGCGTCCCTCACCTGCGCGGCGGCGGCCGCGGCGATCAATATGTGCGCGTCGTCGTCGTCACGCCGACCAATCTGACCAAGGAACAGAAGCGTCTCTTCGATGAACTGGCGCTCTCGCTCGGCACGCCGAGCCGTCCACCGGAACGCGACGACGACAAGGGGTTTTTTGATCGGATTAGGGAGAAGTTCGTGTCGTGATAGGGGATACCTAACCCCCCGGCCCCCTTCCCTCGCAGGGAAGGGGGAGTCCTCGTC
>JBFXAN010000219.1:0-9722 GCA_050184225.1 Dehalococcoidia bacterium
GCTTCCCCCTCCGCGCCGAGGGACTCCCGGGAGCGATCGGCGTCCTCCAACCCGGCGAAACCCTGGGTGTGACCTACACACTCGATATTCGTTTGCGATGATGCGATGTCGGTTGGCATCCTGGGAGCGCGGCCATCCTGGCCGCCATGGTATCGAACGAAGATGCGGCCAGGATGGCCGCGCTCCCAGGACGGGGCGTGTCATGCCCATCGCGCACTACTGTACGGCCAATCCTCAACCGACTGGACAAGACCAGCCTTGACCGGGTTCTGGTGGATGTACCATCTGGCCTGCTCAAGATGCTGATTGTCTCGTATGTATCGATCGAAGTAGTCAGGCTGCCAAAACGGTCCTGTGCGTTCCAGTATTCTATTAGCTTGAGTCGCAGTGAATGACTTCCACGAATGGACAGTCTGACGAATTGGATGACCCGCAAATGCGTCGATCAATACATGCACGTGATTCGGCATAACGACCCAAGCAAGCAAGCGATACCGCTCGCCGTCAAAGTGTCTGAGGGCGTCTTCTACAACACGCGAAATACGGGGGTCGCGTAGGTGGCAGGCGCCATAACCGGCGTCGAGGTACGCCTCGATCACTGTCCTGCGCTTGGCACCTTCTTCAATCCGAAGTATTTGCTGCCACTCTGCACGACGTTCCGCGGGCATCGCGTCGGCCAGCCGGAAGGTAATCATCTGTACCAAGTTCGCATGATCAACGTGCGGCAGGTATCCACGTGAGTACCAGCCGGGGTGTGAATCTGGGTTCACGGACGTGTCATTCGTGTCCAATTGTTTAGGAGTTTGTTCGGCTTGACGCATCGTAGTCAAAGTCGCTTTAGCTGCGGGCTCAGAGAGTGGATGCCGCCTGGGCGCGCGGCCATCCTGGCCGCTTGGAAGTGAGTACCCCATGCGGCCAGGATGGCCGCGCTCCCAGGGTAAATTCAATCTGGTGCGCTGGAAGATGACTCATTGGAGGATGTTGCTCCGGCAACGTCCGGCTTCGCTTGTGCCGCTGCCTGCGCCGCAGTTGTCGAGTTCCCTCCACTCTGCGCCGATGGTTCGCCGAGCGTTCCGACGATATCCGGCGGGAAGACCGAGTCGAGTAGCCAGTCCATGCCGACGCGGGCCTTCCGGTCGAGGCCCGGCAGCATCGAGAGATAGGCGGCGCGCCAGAACATCCAGGCGGGCAGCCCGGAGATCCGCCGGCCGAAGACCTGCGCCACGGCTCGACGGTGGCCGAGCGACGTGATCATGCCCTTGGTCTTGTATTCGACCGTGCGCAGCGGCTCGCCGCGGATCGTCGCAAGGATGTTATCGGCGACCACCGGACCCTCGTTCTCGGCATTCTGCGCCGTCGGCGCGTAGGTGCCGCCCGCCGGATTCGGAACACCGGCGTCGTCGCCCAGCGCCCACACACCAGGGTGATCCTGGACGGCAAGATGATTGTCGACGATCACCGCGCCGTGGTGATCCTTCGGCACAGGCAGGGCTTCGACGAACGGATTGGGGGCGATACCGGCGGTCCAGAAGACCATCTTCGCGGGCGCCATGCCGCCGGGATCGAGCGTGACGCCGTCCGCACTGACGGCGGCGACGCCCGTGGCGAGGCGTACATCCATCCCGCGACGGCGGAGCAGGCGCAGCGCGTCGGCGGCCAGAGATGGATCGAGTTGCTCCAGCAACCGCTCGCCATGATGCACCAGCATCACCGTCGGCCGCTCGCCGGCAAGCCGCGGATAGGAACGCTGGATTGACCGAAGAAAGTCCTGCAATGAGGCGGCTAATTCGACGCCGGTGTTGCCGCCACCGGCGACGATGATCGTGAGCAATGCCTTCCGCGCGGCCGGGTCGCGTTCGAGGTTTGCCTGCTCGAAGTTGTCGATGATGCGGGCGCGGGCGCGGGTCGCGTCCTCCAACGACTTGAAGGTGAGGCTATGCTCCTCAGCGCCGGGGACGTGATGGTAACTGGTGACGCTGCCCAGGGCGATGACGAGGTGATCGTATGGCACCTCCAGCGATTGGCCGGTGGCCCTATAGCGCGTCGCCACCGTGTGCCGCTGGAGGTCTACACCAATGATGTCGCCTCGTAAGATGCGCGTCCGGCGCAGGAGCCGGCGCAACGGGACAGCGATATGGTCCGGCGCCAACTCACCGGCGGCGACCTCCGGCAACATCGTCGTAAAGAGCAGGTAGTTCTCACGGCTGATCAGCGTCACCTGCACGCTGCCATCCGCCGGCATCCGCTTCTCCAGCCGTTTGGCGACGTTGAGCGCGGCGTAGCTGCCGCCGAGAATGACGATCCGCGTTGGTCCGGTCCGGTTGGTACTCATAAGCCCTTGTTCCAGTTCGTCATACCGCCGTCCATGTAGTAGGTGCTGCCGGTGACGTAGGCGGCGGCGTCAGAAGCGAGATAGATGGCGACGCTCGCGACCTCCTCCGGCGTCGCGAGCCGGCCGAGCGGAATGATTGACTTCAGCTCGTCGAGTAACGCCGAGCTCTCGAGGGTGCGCGTGTTGATCGGCGTCGCCACGGCGCCGGGGGCGATGTTATTGATCGTGATCCCGTGCGGCGCCAGTTCCTGACAGGCCGTCCGCGCGAACATGCGGACGCCGCCCTTCGAGAGCGCATACGGGCTGTAATTGAGGAATGCGACATCCTCATGGATCGAGGAGATGTTGACGATCCGCCCGCCCGTGCCCTGCTTCACCATCTGCTGGGCAGCGGCCTGCGCGGCGAAGTACGTGCCTTTGAGGTTCACATCGAGGACGAGATCATAGTGCTCCTCGGTCACTTCAAGGAACGGCTCGCGGATCTCGAGTCCGGCGCTGCAAACGAGGATGTCCAGCTTGCCCAGCGCCTGCACCGACTGGTTGATCAGCGTCTGCACCGCCGCCACCTGGGCAACATCGGCGCCGAACGCCGCCGACTTCCGCCCCATCTTCTGGATCTGCTGAACAACCTGGTCCGCCGACGTCTTGTCACGGTTGTAGTGGACGACGACATCCGCCCCTTCCTGCGCGAAGGCGAGCGCGATCGCCTGACCGATGCCGCTCGAACTCCCCGTCACCAGCGCGGCCTTGCCCTGCAGTTGCATCCGTGCCTTCTCCTTCTCTCGATCATCGCAGGGCAAGGCGCCGAGCCGGCCCTCACCCCCAACCCCTCTCCTGTCGGGACGGGAGAGGGGAGCCTCGTTCAAGCGAGGTCTGACAGTATCTCCTCCCGCCTGTCGGAACGGGAGCCGCATTGTTTAACCGAGGCCACTCAGTGCTCCCCCTCTCCCGCTCCGGCGGGAGAGGGGGCCGGGGGGTGAGGGCCCCCCGCCGCCAGCGCCGCCTTCGCCTGATCAACCGCCTCACCCGGCAGGTGGTATTGCTCGACAGAACCACCGAGTCGGGCAAGCTCCGCCCCCGTCGCCTCGGCTTCCGCCTCCGGACTGAGGACGAGCAGCGCCGCCTTGCCGGCGTCGAGGTGCGCGCTGATTAGCGCGAGATCCTCCCGCTTGAAGCCCCAGAGAGCGGTGGAAACCTCGCCGGTGACGGCGCCGATCACGCCGCCGGCGGCCCCGGCACCGGCGGCGCCGACAACGCCGGACGCGATGCCGGTGGCCGCGGCATAGGCGGCCGGAGCGGCGCCGATCGTCGCACCGGTCGCCGCGATCCCGGCGCCGCCCACCGCCGCCGCCGCCGCAAGGCCGGCGCCCAGCGGAAACGCGACGACGCCGCCGATCACCGCGCCGGCGATCAACCCGATTTCGAGACCCTTCTTCACATCGAGCACATGGGCGCGGTGGAACTCGACATGGCCATCCTGGCTCTTGGCGATCACGCACAGCCCACCGAGCTTGATGCCCTCGGGCGCTTTCTCCCACTGCTGGAGGTCGTGCATCGCCGTATCGGCGGCCGCTTTATCGCCGAATATGGCAACGACGAGGGCATGATTCTTGGCATCACTCATGGTTGACGTGCTCCTTCCCCAAGCCCAATAGATTCAGCGCGCCGGCACGGTCGCGTCGGCGGATACACCGAGCCGCTCCAGCAGGTGATCGCCGACCCGCAGGGCATTGGCAATGATCGTCAGCGCCGGATTCACCGCGCCGATCGACGGCATGAAGCCGCCGTCCACGACGTAGAGATTGTCCAGATCGTGCGCTTTGCAGTTGGTGTCGAGCACCGATGTCTTCGGATCGGCGCCGAAGCGGACCGTCCCCGCTTGGTGGGCTGTCGCCGCGATGTCCATCGCCTTGCTCAGATACAGATCGCGATGGAGCAGATGCGGGTGCATGCCGAGGTCGTTGAGCATGCTCTCCAGCTTGGCTTCGAGCCGGTGCGCTGCCTCTTCGTTCTTCGGGTTGAGCGTCAGCGTCACCCGACCGTTCCGATCGAGCGTGACGCGATTCTCCGGCACAGGCAGGTCTTCCGCGCAGACCCAGAAGTCGACCGAGTGCTGCGCCATCACGTCGAAGGACATCTGCGGCGCCCAGGCGCTCCAGTGAGGCGCTTCGCCCCGGATCACCTCACCGTCCGTCTTCCCGGTCATCATCAGCGTCCCGAGGGGATACTCCCAGTCCTTGGCGCCGAAGTAGAAGTCGCTCATCGCGAACGTCTTCTGGAAGACGGTCGGGTTCGGCTCCTTCGAGATCGCCATCAAGGCGATGTTATTGTGACGAATGTAGTTGCGACCCACCTGATCCGAGCTGTTCGCCAGGCCGGTTGGATGCTGGTCGTTGGCCGAGCGCAGCAGCAGCAGCGCCGAGTTGATCGCACCGCAGGCGCTGACGACGACATCGGCCGAATATTGCTCCTGCTGGCCGTTCCGTTGCACGTGGACGCCGGTGACGGTCCGCCCGCTTGCGTCGGTCGAGAGGCGATCGACCAGGGCATTGGTCAGCAGCGTCACGTTCGGATGTTCGAGCGCGGGCCGGACACAGAGCACCTCGGAATCCGCCTTGCCGCGGACGATGCAGGGGAAGCCGTCGAAGCGGTTGCAGCGAATGCAGGTACTGTCGTAGGTTGCCTTGCCGTGCTCGTCCTCGTCGAGGAGGATGCCGAGCGGGCCGTGGAAGGGATGGTAGCCAAGCCGGGTGAAGTCATCGCACATCTGCTGGATGCGCGGCTCGTGGCTGACCGGCGGATACGGATACGGGCCGCTCGCCGGCGGCTCTAGCGGGTCTTCGCCGCGCTGGCCGTGGACGTGGAAGAGGCGTTCCGCATCGGTGTAGTATGGCTCGAAGTCGCCGTACTTGAGCGGCCAGGCCGGGCTGATGCCATCGACGTGCTGGATCTCTTCGAAGTCCTTCTCTCGCAGGCGGAAGAGCTGCGCGCCGTAGACTTTGGTGTTGCCGCCGACGAAGTAGTGAATACCGGGCCGAAAGACCTTGCCTCGCTCGTCGTACCAGTTTTCCTGAGCAACATACTTGTTCTGAATAAAGACGGCCGAGGAGATCCAGTTGTCCGTCTCGCGGGGTAGATAGTCGCCCCGTTCGATCAGCAGGACACGCTTTCCCGATGGCGCCAGCTTGTAGGCGAGCGCGCCACCGCCGGCGCCGGTGCCAATGATGATCACGTCATAGTGGTCTGCCGATTGCATCCGGTCCTCCCGTTACTGATTCCGTCCGTACGTTCAGGCGATTGCACGCTACGTCGGTGCCAGGGGGTGACCTGGTATCCCGGCCGCTGCCGGTGTCGTCGGCCCGTGTTTCAATTCGGCGATATGCGCCTTCCCACTGACTATCCCGCACCCACTGGCTTCGGGCCGGCGTGCGGCTTCCCCTTCGCGATGCTCAGGTAGAGCAGGCTGTTCACCAGCCCCTGATGACTGAACGCCTGCGGGAAGTTGCCGATCTGCTTGCCGGTCGCCGGATCGACCTCTTCCGCCATCAAACCAAGGGGACTGAGATAGCGGGTGACGCTGCTCAGAATCTTCTCCGCCTCCTCGACGCGCCCCGCCAGCGCCAGCGTTGTCACCAGCCAGAAGGAGCACAGGATAAACGCGCCTTCCTGGCCGGGCAGGCCGTCCTCACTTCGATAGCGGTACACAAGCCCGTCGGGCGTGGCCAGCTGTTTCAGCGTGGCGTCGATCGTGCCCTGAACACGCGGGTCCGAGGCCGGCAGGAACTCCATCTGCGGGATCAGCAGACTCGCGGCGTCGAGCGCCTCCGAGTCGAAGGACTGGACGAAGCTGTTCAGCTTGGTGCTGAAACCGCGATCCAGGATCGCCTGCCGGATCTCGTCGCGGACGGAGTGCCACTGGTCCAGTGGTGCATCCCGCTGGTACGCCTGCGCGATCTTGATGCCCCGGTCCAGCGCGACCCAGCACATCAACTTGGAATACACGTAGTGCCGTGGCCCGCCACGCACCTCCCAGATGCCCGAGTCCTCGGTGTCCCAGACCTGACAGACGTAATCTACCAGCGCCCGAAACGCCGGCCAGTTCTCCGGCGTGACCTCCTCGCCGTAGCGCGTTGTGTCGTAGATCGCCTGGACTGCCTCCCCGTAGATGTCGAGTTGCCGCTGCCCGGCGGCGCCGTTGCCGATCCGGACCGGCGCCGAGTTGCGGTAGCCGGCCAGGTTCTGCAGCACGATCTCGGTGGTATCGGCTTCCCCGCGCAGGCTGTAGAGCACGCGCAGATTCGCCGCCGCGCCGGCCTGCACGCCTCGATCCTTCATCCATCGCCGGAACGACGCGGCATCGTCGGCGTGGCCGAGATGGAACAACGCCTGCGTCGTGAAGGAAGCATCGCGGACCCAGGCGAAGCGGTAGTCCCAATTGCGGGCGCCGCCGATGCTCTCCGGCAGCGATGTCGTCGCCGCCGCCGCGATCGCGCCGCTCTCCGGCACCGTCAGCAGCTTCAGCGCATGACCGGACCGGATCAGGATCTCCGACCAACGCGGATCGTCGACCGTCTCGCAGAGCGTGCAGGCCTCGGTCCAGCCGAACCAGTACCCCTCGACGGCTTCGAGGAACGCCTCACAATCATCCGGCGCGGGCAGCGCCACCGGCGGGCCGTACTGCACCATGAACCAGAGCGTCTCGCCCTTCTTGAGCAGTGCCGTGCCGGTCGCGTGGTCGCCGCCGCGAACGAGCGGAATCGGCGAGATCAGGGTGAGTTGTTCCTCTCCCCAGGTAGTGGAGTAGGTCGATCCCGCACCCTGGATCGCGACCGCCGCCCGCGCATAGTCCGGTCGCGGCACGAACTCCACCGCGATCTCGATCGCGCCGCGGACACACTCAAGCTTTCGATAGACCGCACGGACCGCCGTCCCCTCCACCTCACCCTTCACCGGCATGAAATCGGTGAGGACGGCGGTGCCGGTCGAGACGTTGAAGGTCGTCTGTAGAACGTTGGTCCGGTCAACGTAGGCCTGCGTCGCCGAATAGTTGCCGGGCGGTCCGATGCGGAACGATCCGCCGCGCGCGTCGTCGAGGATCGCGGCGAAGACCGACGCGGATTCGAGGTACGGAAAGCAGAGCCAATCGATTGACCCGTCATTGCCGACGAGCGCGCATGTCTCGAGGTTGCCGATGATGCCGTAGTCTTCTAGATTCTTATAGCGTGGGGTCACGCGCCCATCTCCGCTCCCACCGTCACCTCGAAGTCTGTCCCTTCCCAGTGGTCCGCCTCCAGCCAGTAGAAAGTAAAGCGTACTCCGGTCCCTGGTGGCAAGCGCGTCGACGGCAGGTCGACAACGTGGACGCCCAGCCCCGTGTCGCGGGTGCGCGCGTCCTCGGTATGCCGCCATCCGTCCGCGCTCCAGTGGATCATGGCTGGCGCCGCCGTCTCGATCCGCAGCATCTTCCCGGCGGGAAATGCGCGGATCTTGTTGTTGAAGCGCCAGCAGGCGAATGAGGAGCCGGTCTTCTCGACGACATATCGCCGGACCGTCTGCGGCGGCATGTCAAAGACCGCGCCGTCACAGAGCGAGCGGAGCAGCTTGACAAACTCGGCGTGCGCCCAGACGAGCGGCATCGCCGATCCCGCCGGATGTCCGTTCATCAGCCCACGCTCCGGCAGATTCGGCCCGTCCCAGATCTGCTCGGGAATCAGACCGTTCTGGGACTGCGCCGCGATCACCGCGAGCAATCGCTCCGCCTCCGCTCGGTTGCCCGCGACCAGCTCGTAGTGTGCTCGCTCGCCCGCGAGCAGGGGCCAGCCGCGCCCAACGCCGGTGCCATCGAACGGCCTGCCGTCGTCGTGCTCACCGTAGCCGTCGTCGTTGTAACGATGCCAGACGGGACCGGTCGCCGTCTCCGTCTTGAGCAGCGCGTCGATCACTTGCACCGTGCCCGCGATCCGCGGGTCGTCCGGACTACGCAACCCGAAGCGGACGAGCGCCAGCGCATCCGGGCTGACGATCTGGGTGGCGGGGAAGCCACCCTGACCATACGGCCGGTTCTTGATCGCGACGTAGCCCAGCAGCGGGGAAGCCGCGTCCGATACCGGCGGTTCGGTGACGCGGACGTAATAGCCCTCCACCCCAACGCGGCGGGCCAGCGCCGTGTCGGTGGCGTACAGCCAGTCCTCGATCCGGCTGTTCCAATAGTCCGCCGTCTCGCGGAGATAATCGGCGGTATCCGCCTCACCAGCCGTGTCGGCGAAATCAGCGGCCGCCAGCAGTGCGGCGATCTCGGCGGCGAGCGTGAACGGCGTGTAGCCGGGGTCCTCCTCCCACCGATCCTGCTCGGTCACCGGTCCGTTGCGCACGATGTAACCGGCGGCCTTCTCAATCACCGGCCAGAGGGAGAGGTTCCCGAGGACGTTGTGCCGTCGCAGCAAGTCGGCAAAGAGGATCGGCAGCGCGGTTTCGTCCAGTTGGATCCCGTTCCACCAGGGCATCCCCGTGACCCACATGTTTTGCGGCCAATGCCCATCGGCCTCCTGCGTCGTGACGAGAAAGACGAGTGTCAGCAGCGCCGACTCGACATCGCCGGCCGCCAGCAACCCGCCGGCGCTCTCGACCAGATCGCGGGGCCAGATCAGGTGATACCCGCCGAGGTCGGTATCACCCTTGGCTTCTCCCCAGGGAATCGAGAGGCTGGCGCAGATCCCACCAGGAAAGCCCTTAGTTGCATGCGTCTTCAGGACCGCAACACTCGAACGGTAGAGGTCAACGCCGTCGCTCTGGGGCGAGGGCAATGCCAGGCACGTTGCCTGGTACGCCTGCCAGCCCCGGACATAGGCGTCGAGCATCACCGACCCGTCGCGGAGCACGGCGGCGTGGGCGCGTTCGGCGGCCTCTGCCGGCGTGCGGCCGAAGCCGAGCGCCAGCGTGAAGCTGCCTCCGCCGGCTGCCGGATCGATCTCACCGGTGAGGCCGAGATTCCCATCGGATGCGGACGGATAGCTCCAGCGCATCTGCTTGTGCCGGCTGATATCTTGCCAGCCGTCGCTGACGCCGACGTAGCCGCAGCTCATCGTCCGGAACGGCGTCGAACAGGCGAGGGCGAGCGCCGTCGCGCCACGCTGGGCAAACAGCATCGGCACGCCCTTATAGTCGCCGATCCATCCGTTGTTTCCATATCCGTGGTTCTCGACGTGCGGTGCGAGCAGGGCATACAGGCGGTAGTCACTGGCCGTGCCGGCCAGCGGCTCGAAATGGATACGCTGCACCAGGGCATCCCAGAGCGGATCAGTAAATACCACCTTCTCAATCCGGTAGCGGCCCTCCAGGCAGGTATTGGTCAGGCGAAAGGCTGGAACGCCGGGACCAATCGGCTCGATCG
>JBFXAN010000220.1:0-9532 GCA_050184225.1 Dehalococcoidia bacterium
CCCTGCTGGCCGGATTCTACGTGCCGATCTCGATGGGGATCACGATTGGATTCCACCGCTATCTCACGCATCGCGGCTTTCGGGCGAATCCAGTGATCAAGGCGGCCTTGCTCATCCTCGGCTCGATGGCGGTGGAGGGTTCCGCTATTTCCTGGGCGGCGAACCATCGCAAGCACCATGCCCTCGCCGACCAGGAGGGCGACCCCCATAGCCCGGCCGACGGCTTCTTCCACGCGCACGTCGGCTGGCTTTTCGAGGGAAGGGCGGCGGACCAGATGGTCTACGCGCGCGACCTGCGCGAGGACCGGATGGTCATGCTGATCAGCCGGACGTTTCCGATCTGGGTGGCGCTCAGCCTGCTGATCCCGTTTGCGATCGGCGGCTGGACCGGCCTCCTCTGGGGTGGGCTGGTGCGGATCTTCCTCACGCATCACGTCACTTGGAGTGTGAACTCGGTGTGTCATACCTTCGGCAACCGGCCGTTCCGCACGAAGGATCTGAGCCGGAATCAGTGGGTCGTCGGGTTGCTCGCGTTGGGGGAGGGCTGGCACAACAACCACCATGCCTTCCCGCGCAGCGCGCTGCACGGCCTGCGTTGGTGGCAGTTCGACCTTTCCGGACTGACCATTCGCCTCCTCGCACGACTCCGCTTGATCTGGAACGTGCAGCGCGTCACGCCGACCGACATCCGAACGCGGCGGACGCGCAAACCCGCCGACATTGCCGCCTGACGGGAGCATGTCCCCGCCAAGGCGAGAACGCCAAGACCTCTAACTCTTGGTATCCGGGCGCTTGGTGGCAGACGGGTCCGAGGTTCGGACTCGGCGCCACCAGCGATCGATGCGGCGTGGCAGCGACGCGGACCCAGCACCGGCGGCCGGTTGCACGGATTGGACGATCTGGTCTGGGTGCTCGATGTGCTGAACGGCTCGGTCGATCTCACGGACGAGGTATTCGATCGCCATCATGAGCGAGTAGAGACGGAGCAGGTCTTCGCCCTGAGCCAGCGCGGTAACATTGGATGCGCTCAAGTTCGCTTGTGCATCGCGCATCGCGGCCGTCGCGGCATCGGCCGCTTCGATGGGGTGGCCGGCCGTGCCAGTCTCAATCGCGGACGCGACCAGCTCGCCAGCGGTGTCAAGGGTAGCGGCGATGCGGTTGAGCGATGGCGTCAGCGCGACGATCGCGTCGTGCGGAAGGGTGGAGCGGGCGAGGTCGTCGATCACGCCGGCGTGTTCGACAATCAGTTCGGCGTGGGGTAGGTACATGGGCAAGAGCGCGTGCGCCGCGGCGTGGAGCGGTTCCTGCCGGGCGGCGACCAAGAGGGCCTGCGCGGCTTCGAGATGCCCCTTCGCGCTGGCCTGTAGATCGGCGGCGACATGAGGCGTCGTACCGGTCAGGTTGCGGATCGCCGCGGTGGCGAGTGCGGTCGCATCGCGGACGGCGCCGGCCACCTCAGTGCGAAGCTCGGTGACGGCGCGCGACGGCCAGAGCAGCAGGCTGACGACGATCGCGGAGCCGAGGCCGATCGCGATGTCGATCAACCGATAGCCGCCGTAGCGCCACGCGCTGCCGGTGACGGCCAGCACCATGACCGGCACGACACCGGCGGCGATCGAGGCGCCGGCCGGGGGCAGGCGCAGCGCGATCGTGAGCAGCACGATGAAGAAGATACCAGCGCCGGCGATCAGGATGTTGTCGCCGAAGACCGACACGATCGAGGCGCCGACCAGCACGCCGATCGCGCTGGCGATCAGATAGTTGCGCGACGCGGCGAGCGAGGCGCCGATCTGGGCCTGCAATACGGCGAGGGCGCTGAGCGGCGCCCAGAAGCCGCTGGGTAGCCCCAGCAGCTTGACGCAGGCCATCGCCATGGTCGCGGCGAGGGCAGCCTTGAGCGCGTGCCGGTACTTCAGGGTCATGGCGATACCAAAGTACCAGGACCCGACCGCTTTGAGCATAGTGGTCCGTTGGTTTGCCGCTCATCCGAGACCAATGGAGATTACCGACGCACCTGATTGGGCCACAACATCGGTTGTTCAAGCCTCAATGTCAAAGCACAGGATAGCAAGCAGCGATTATCGTCGCTTCTTCACAATCTTTGCCTTGCAGGAACTCGAATGCTTGAGGAGAGCAACGTGTGACGCATTTCGATAGATCTTTCCCCGCGGACTTTGAATCAGTCGCCTATCTTGGAAATCCTCCATAAGTCTTATGTCTTCGGTGCAAAGTACGCGCGCACCAGACCGCCGAGCAAGAGCTATGACATGATGGTCATTCGAGCGGCAAATGTCAAGAGACTTCACGATCCGTTCATCAGATTCGAGTTCGGATTCATCCACCTCGAAGACTCGACCTGCCCGCTTCCACTCGAGGAGCAACTTCCGCGCCTCACCGATTTGCTCTAATTCGTACGTGAGTCTTCCTCCATGAACGATCCTGCCGTCTCGATCATGGATCCAACGCACGACCGGCGCGTAATCGCCTGTGAAGGGATCAGTGAAGAACACACTTGCTCTATTCGCATCGACGATAACGCACATGGTCACGCACCACCGAAGAATCGGCGCTCTTCCTCCAGGAAGAAGCGTCGATAGCTCGGTGGCGCATCCAAGATGTTCCCACGCCTGTCAATGCTGATCGGAGAGATTTCACTGCCCGTTTTCCCCAACTCGAAATAAATGAGAGTTACATCATCAGGGCGGATTGCTTTCCCATCTCGCACATCCATTCTCAACCTGTCGATGAAGTAGTCACTATGAGTCTCGATGATCAGCTGACAACGGCGTTCCTTGACGAGTCTGCCAAACAATGTAGCTAGTGCCGCCTGAGCACGTGGATGCAAATGCACTTCAGGCTGTTGAATCAGGAATATGCTGCCACGAGGGCGAGTAGCAACCTCCACGAGGATTGGAAGGATCTGACTGACACCATAACCTACATCTATAATGTTCCGACGCGGACCAGACGATTTGACGAAAATCTGGAACGGGTCGCTGCCCTTGCCGAGGTCGTGAACATAAATATCAGAAAACAGTCCGCTTTCCTTGCCAAATTCAGCGACGATTCTGCCAAGTCCATCAACTTTGCCCTTGCTGTCGGCGAGTAGCTGTCTTAGAACCATCGGGACATGCTGCCCTTCTGGATCTGGAGCGTCGGATATCGGATCATATGTTCGTTGGGGCCGAGAACGCACAGGGGCAAACGCATGAGGCCGCCCGTCATCCCGCTGTCTCACGGATGCCACGAGTTCGCGAAGAGTGTCGATAGCGGATTCAGGAACTTGGACTTGACCGTCCCCCAATGCTCCCCCTCGATGCAATTGCAGCTCGACCGTCAAAGCAAGCCACCTTAGTGACGGGGCAAATCCTGTACGACGTATCATGTCGTCTTTAGGCAGTTCGAAGCGTCCCTCTGGCGTAACGATTGTGGCGCCAATCGATTCATCTGGTGTCGAATCGATTGTGATCCCATAACCTCCCGAATCCAGTGAGAGTTGACAGAGGAATGGTTGCGAGTTGTTGGAAACAAAGCATGCCTCGACTCGGATCCGCTCACCCGACGCCGCTCCACGTCGTTTACTTCTAATTTCTTGACCAATTGAGAACGACTTTGCCCGCCCAATGGGTGCCCCTCGAGAAGTAGCAATCTGTTCGTAGGCTCCAAGGCGAAATGGATCCTCATTGAAGTTCACAGCTTGAGGCCCCGCACCAATGTCCCAAGCTATGCGCGTGGCAGCAAGGAATGTGGACTTGCCACTACTGTTCTCACCAACCAGAACAGTGAGCGGGGCGAGTTCAACTTCGTGACGGCCGCCGAAGGACCGAAAGTTTTCGAGTATCAGTGAATCCACGTCCCACCTCATCGGGGCATGGGTGACCAGTCATCGTGAACTTACTCAAGTCTAACTTGCTGGGCAGTCGAGGACGTAGCCGACACCTGGCTCGCTGAGGATGTGGACCGGGGTTTCCGGGTTCGGTTCCAGCTTGCGGCGCAGGTGGCGGATGTAGGCCCAGAGGTAGTCGCGGTCGTCGCGGTATTCCGGTCCCCAGACCTTGGTGAGCAGTTCGGTGTGGGAGAGCACCTTGCCGGCGTTGACGGCGAGCTGTTGGAGCAGCTTGAACTCGGTTGGCGTCAGGCGGACCGGCTCGCCGTCGACGGTGACGCGACGGCGGACGAAGTCGATCGCGATCGGACCGCAGCGGACAACCGCCGCCGATGTGGGCGCCGCGCCCTGCTGGCTGCGGCGAAGCACCGCCTGCACGCGGGCGAGCAACTCCTGCGGCGCAAAGGGCTTGGTCAGGTAGTCGTCGGCGCCCATCTCGAAGCCACGCAGTTTGTCCACCTGCTCGCCCTTGGCTGAGAGCATGACGACCGGCACGAGGGAGAACTCCCGGATCGAGCGACAGACATCATAGCCGTCGCGCTTGGGCAGCATCAGATCGAGGATGACGAGGTCGGGCAACTCGGAGGCGCAGACGTCGAGTGCTTCCTCGCCGTCGGTGGCGATGAGGACGTTGTAGCCGGCGCGGTCGAGATGCATGCGCACGAGACGCACGATCAGCGGATCATCATCGACGACGAGAATGCGTTGACTACTCATACGGCAGGCTCCGGCGTCAGGTGTTCGGCGGCATCCGGCTCCTGCCGGTGGCCGGGTCGGGTGACACGGTCGGTGTTCGATGGCCGCGGCAGCGTGAAGGCGAAGGTGCTGCCCCGGCCGGGCGTGCTCTCGACCCAGATGCGGCCGCCGTGACCCTCGATCAGGCTCTTACAAATGTACAACCCCAGGCCAACCCCCTTGGTCGAGCGGGCGAGGCCGTTGTCGACGCGGAAGAATCGCTCGAAGAGCCGTTCGGCATCCTCGGGTGCGATGCCGACCCCCTGATCGCTGACGCGGACCGTGATCGAATCGCCGCCGGTGATGCGCACGGTGACGGGTCCGCCGGCGGGGGAGTACTTGATCGCGTTGTCGACGAGATTGACGAGGATCTGCTCCAGGCGGACCGGGTCGGCCTCGGCGAGCGGAAGGTTGTCGTCAACTTCGAGGCGAAGCTCGTGCGACGGCACCAGCCGGCGGCGGTGTTCGAGCACTTGCTGGGCGATCCGCTCGACCCGGACCGGCTCCATCTCCATGCGGAGGACGCCGGCCTCGAGCTTGGCCGCGTCGAGCAGGTTATCGACCAGTACCGCCAACTTCTCAGCGGAGGCGGCGATGATATCGAGAAACTCGCGCTCGGTCGCTTCGTCCCAGGGGCCGCCGTCGAGCAGGCTGTCGACGTAGCCCTTGATCGCGGTCAGCGGCGAGCGCAGCTCGTGGGAGACGGTCGAGACGAGGGCGGTGCGCATCCGCTCGGCCTCACTCTCGCGGGTGACGTCGCGCAGCGTGAAGATGCGGCCGGGGCCGTTGGGTGTGCGCACCGGCGCGGAGTAGCAGCGGAAACGGACATACGGCTCGAATCGCTCGAAGTCGGCGCGGGCGACCCGCTCCGGCTCGGACAGCCAGTCGCGCCAGGCATCGGCGAAGGAACCGCTGCCGCCGCCGCTCCGTGCCAGCGTGCGGGCGGCGTGGAGGCCGTCGCCGCCGGTCAGTTCCTGCCAGCGGGCGTTCATGATCCGGGTGGTGCCGTCGGCATCGGTGAGGAGGATGCCCTCGTCCGTCGCTTCGAGGACGGCGTTGAGCACATCCCGCTCGTCGCGGAGGGCAGCCGAGGCGGCGGCGACCTGCTCACGCATCGCGTCCAGCGCGCGGGCGAGCGTGCCGATCTCGTCGGAGCGGTTGATACCGACCGGCTGGTCGTACTCGGCGCGGCCGATGCGCTCGGCGGAGCGGGTGAGGCGGGCGAGCGGCGCGCTGAGGGAGCGGGCGAGCAACCACGCCGCCGCCGCACCGCCGACGAGCGCGACGCCGCCAACGATCCACAGCGCCCGCTGTGCGTCGTCCCGCGCCGCCTGGATCTCGGTGAGCGGCACGCTGAGCTGGACGGTTGCCGCCGGCTGATCGGAGGGCGATAGCACCGTGAAGAAGCAGGCGGCGGGTCCCGCATCATTGGGTGCGTGACAGCCCTCGACGCGGACGTTGGCCGGTTCGACCGAGAGGGCGGTACCGGATGCCGCGTCGCCGGTGAGCCGCAGCGACAGACGCTCGTCCAGCGGATCGGCGATCATCACGGCGCCGACGACCTCGCCGTTGCGGATGACGGGCGCGTAGCCGCGCAGGGCCAGGCCGAGCTCGTCGCCGTCCTCCGTGCCGCTGACGATGGCGCCGTCCAGAGCCATTTGCAGACCCTGGAGTTGGGGAAGGAGCAGGTCGCCGCGCCGATCCGGATCGTGGCCGCGGGCGACGACCCGCCCGTCGCGATCGATGACGGTGACGCCGGTGTGCTGGCGGGTGAAGACAGCGTTGGACCAGGCGAGCAGGGGCGTGGCATTGCCGTCGGCGATGGCGGCGATCACGGCCGGATAGAGGGAGACGGCCTCACCCTCAGCGGCGAGGGTGGCGGCGCGTTCGTCGTAGAGGGCGCGCACCTGCGCGGCCTGCGACTGCGCCTGACTTTCCGCCTCGCGACGGGCGCCGGTTTCGATGCGGTCGTTCACCGCCCAGGCGGCGAGCGCCACGGTGAGCAGCACCGCCGCCAGCAGCGCGGCCATGATCTTGGTCCGAAGCGATACCCGCATCTCCCCCTGCCCCTCACGGCGAGTGACCCAATCCTCACGCCGCCCCAAGATGTCCGTCAAGCAGACAGAGCACGGCGCGATCGTCTGTTGAGTGTACGAAGCAACCATCGGAGAAGTGCTGAAGTTCGGGGGCTTTCCCTGAAGATTCGCTGAAAAGACCTATGTTGGACTATCACATTGCAATTCGTAAATTCAGTGTATTTTCAGGTGCAGGCGGCGATCCTTCGGCGCATCGTCAACATGACCGGCTCATGCTAGGCGAGTCGTACGAAGGAATATCTACAGCGGGAGGAGTTGCAATGACGATTTCAGGCATGCGCAAGTTCGGCCTTGGATTGGCGCTGGCGACGGTGACGATCGGTGGCGCGCTGGTGATGGTGGGGTCCACACAGGCGGCGCTGTTGATCGGCACCCGCGGCAACGACGTGCTGATCGGCAAGGACGACGACCGCAACGACAACGCGGCGATCCATCCGCCGGGAACGGCGGCCGACCAGAGCCTCAGCCGGACCGATGTGCTGCTGGGTCTTGAAGGCGATGACCTCCTCATCGGGCTCCTGGGCAACGATGTGCTGGACGGCGGCGCCGGCGATGACGTGCTGGTCGGCGGCACGGAGCAGGGTACCGCGCCGAACCAGGACCCGCAGCTCGGCGGCGACGGCAATGATGTCTCGGTCTGGGCCGGCGGCGATGGCTCCGAGCTCTTTGTCGGCGGCAATGGCACCGACGCGATCGCCTTCGCCGTGGTCGACCGCGACGCGACGACGAACGTGCCGACGGCGCAGATGGTGGACGGCGCCAACGGCCAGCGCGGCATCATCACCGCGAACCTGACCGGCGCGCCGGGCTTCTGCGAGATCGAGCGGGCGCCGGCGGATTCCGGGTACGAGTGGCTGGTCCGCTTCGTTGCTCGTGCAACCGGTGCGATTGCCGTGACGGTGCGCCTCTATGGTGTTGAGCAGGTATTCTGCTCGAGCACGGAAGGCAACAGCGCGGTCTGGGCCGACCTGACCACGTACAGCGGCGGCGACCTGCGCCCGATCGCGCTCGACCGGATCGGCGAGATCAACCCGCTCGTCGGTGCGATGGTGCGCTAGGCAGCCGCAGCCTGGTCGCACTGCCTTGGGAGTGCGGGTGTCTTGTCCACATCGCTTCGAACAGGCAGGCACACGGCGGGCTGGAAGCCCGCGCTCCCAGGGTGGCAGAGCCGGAGGTGGTGCTCCGGCTCTGTTTCGTTTTCGACCAGATCAGGCATCGAGCCTGGGATGGGGCACCGCCGCGCGTGACGGTTTCATGGCACGCGCAGCCGCCACTGATTGTTGGCAAGGTCGGTGAGGCCCGCCCGCCAGAGAAACAGACGCTCACCATCCGGATAGCGCCGCACCTCAATCGACTGCGGGCTGTTCCAGTTGATCGCGCCGACCGGGAGGTACTGCGTTTCGGCGGGCTTGATGATCAACAAACGGTCGCCGTTGATCCGGACCTCGACGACTTCGCTGCTGGTGTTGGTGATCGCGAGCCAGAGCCCGCGGTTCTCTCTGGCGATGACAAACCAGACGCCTGCCACGAGGACAGCGCCGATGATCAGCGGCAGCCAGGTTTTCAGGCGCGATCGAGGGAGCGTGATCGGCGCCGGCGCGGCGGGGTGTAGGTCCATACCGTGAATAACTCGGACCCGAGGGGAAATTCTGGGAAAGCATCGGAGCCGAACCTCAACAGCCGCCTCAACAACTTCCCCGAAATATTGGGGTTGATCACATATATCGCCTTACGACATTCTAAGAGCGTCACCCGCCAGTCTCCACCAGGATCGGCACCATGCCGCGGTTCCTCCGCCGCTGGCGGCCTCCGTGCCCCACGGTCGCGCTCGCAGCTCTTTGTGGTGCGGCGATCGTGCTTGCCCTGCTCGACCTGATGCTGCTGTATCGTTTTTCCTTGACCCGCTATCTGCCCGTGGTCGAGATGGGCGGCGTGGCGATCGGGATCGTCGAGATCTTCGGCGACGATCGGCGGAACGGCTCGTGGCTCCTGATCTCCGTGGTGACCGGACAGTTCATCGCCTATGGGCTCGCGCTGGTCACGGTGCGCTGGGTGCCCGATCGAGCGGGGCGCTGGGTGGTGTACGGCGCGCCGGTCGTCTTCGCCGCGTTGCTGCTGGACCTCTATCCGATCAGCACGGTGGACATGTTCCACTATCTGGCCAGCGCCCGCACGTTCTGGGTACACGGCGACAATCCGCTGACCGTGCCGCCGATGACGTATCCGTTTCCCGTGGCGATGAGCTACGGCGATATGCCGTCGCCCTACGGGCCGCTCTGGACGCTGTTGACGCTGCCAGCCGCGCGCCTCAGCGAGATCGACCCGGCACATGTCCACATCGGGCTGCTCGGCATCAAGGGGATCGCCACGATCAGCTATCTCGGCAGCATGTGGCTGGTGGCGCGCATCGTCGGGCATCTCAATCCGGATCGGGTGCTGCTCGCGGTCGTCGCCTTCGCGTGGAACCCGTTCATCGTCTATCGCGTCGTGGGCAACGGCGGCAATGGGCTGGTGATGATGGGTTTTGTCCTGCTCGCGGTTTTCTTCGTCGTGAGCGGACGCTGGCGCTGGGTGGGGCCGGCGCTGATGGCGGCGGTGCTGGTCAAGTACATCCCGTTGCTGCTGGTCGTGCCGCTCGTGGTCTACGTCCTGCGGCTCTGTCGGGATCGTGCGGACTGGCGGCGGCTGGTCGAGCTCCTGCAAGGTGTGGAGATCGCGTCGGTGGGTGCGGCGGTGATCTGGATTCCGTTCTGGGATGGGTGGCGGACGATCGCCGTCGTCGAAGAGATCGAGGCGATGATCACATCGACGCCGG
>JBFXAN010000221.1:0-9433 GCA_050184225.1 Dehalococcoidia bacterium
CCGCCAGGTTGTTGCGAGGACGATACTGACGGCCACGCTCAGACGAGGCTCCCCTCTCCGCGCGTCAGCGGGGGGAGGGGCCGGGGGAGGGGTCTGCCTTCGCTTCCAGAATGCGAATCCCGACCGTTGACGGTGTCGGAACCACCCGCTGCAGCCTGAACCCTGCCGATTCCAGCAGTTCGCGGTACTCCGCCTCGGTGCGCTCGCGGCCGCCGAGCAGGGTCAGCATGTGCAGGTCCATGCGGATCGCGGCGGGTTGATCGGCGGCGTGCTCTGGGAGAATGGCCTCGACCAGAAGCAACGTCCCATCGGGGGGCATGGCTTCATGGCACCGGCGCAGGATGCGGCGGGCTGCTTCGTCATCCCAGTCGTGGATCACGCGCGACAACAGATAGCCATCGTCGCCGGCCGGTACCGCCGCAAAAAAGTCGCCCTCAACCAACGTGCAGCGATCGATCACGTCGATCGCTTCGAGTTGACGGCGGGCATGTTCGACGGCGACCGGCCGATCGAGCAGGGTTCCATGCAGGGCCGGCGCGGCCTGGAGGATGGCAGCCAGGAGGATGCCGTGTCCGCCGCCGACATCGACCAGCCGGTGGAAGCGCCCAAAGTCATAGCTCGCGACGACGGACGCCGCCTCCTGTGTTGACCGGGCGGCCATTGATCCTTGGAAGACGGCAGCTTCGTCGGAATGCTCGGCCAGGTAATCGAAGAAGCTCTGACCACGGATCTGTTCGAAGGCGCTACCGCCCTCCCGAAGGGCGTCGAGCAATCCGCCTGCGACCTCATAGTACAGTCCGCCACGTGCGAGCACCGCACCGCGCAACGAGCCGGGCACGCCATCTTGGAGCAGGGCACCGCTCGGCGTGAGGGTGAACCGCCCGTCCTCCTGCTCGTCGAGAACGCCGATCGCTGCCAGACCGCGGAGCACGCGGTGCAGGGCGAGCGAATTCACGCAGGGGGCGGACGCGAGCTCGCTGCTCGTCAGCGGGCCTTCGGCGAGGGCATCGGGGATACCGAGCACCGTCGCGACGTAGATCAGTTGGGTGGTGAGATAGCCATCGACCAACCGCTCAAGTTGCTCCTGCGGTGGGAGATCCGGCGATCGGCGGCCGCGCTCGGTCATAACGACCCTCCTCATTGCACGTTCAGGTCCGCGAGGGTAGCTGCAACCGTGCTTCTCCTTCCATTGGTACGCCTGTCGCCGCGTCGCTCCACCGATCAGCAGATCCGTAGCTGACGGACGCAGGCACGGGCTGGCTCCTGACGAAGGGAAGTGATCACCCCTGGCCGAAGATGGCGCGAGCATGAGGAGTTGAGCGTGGCGGGCGCGGAAAAGTGACGATGGGGTGGACTTGCCACCCCATCGTCACATTGAGCCAAACTCGTCGAGTGGCCCTACTTCTTCTTCCCATCAGGCAGCGCGATGCGCATGATCATGCCGGTGCCCTCGCCGGCGACGCTGGGCGAGGCAACATAGAGACCGTCCGATCGCCACCGGATGATCGTCGGGAAGAGCAGTGGCGCCGCCACCGGTTCAACGCCCGCGCTGCTCACCCGCACGACGCGCCCCGGCGGCATGAAGAACGGCGGCTCCGGCAGCGTCGCGGCGAACTCAGAGACATAGATCTCGCCGCTGGGGGAGAGGGCGATGCCGACACCTGCCGTGAGTCCGCCCGCCACCCGCGTCACGTCGCCGCTGCGCGAGATCCGCCAGACCTCCGCGCCACCGGATGGGAACGGCGCCGGGGTCAGATTAGTGACATACAGTGCACCGTCCGCCCCGGCCGCGATGCCGGTGAGCACCGGGTGGCCGACGGACAGGTCGGCGAGGTAGCTGATCCGGCTTCCTTCCGGCGCCGCTGGGTCGACGGCGAAGACGACACTCCGGTTGCCGTCGGCAATGTAGAGCTTTCCGTCGAGCGCGACGATGTCGTACGGGTTGCTGATTTCATCGTCTACCGGGATGAAGGCCGGTGGGTTGGCAAGCTCGAAGGCGTCCGTGTCGGCAACCATCGTCAGCGAGCCGTCCGTCAGTCCGACCCGATAGACGCCGCTGGGGTAGTCGGGATGACCGTGCTTGGGACCGGCGCTGATAATCGCGTAGAGCCGGTCGCCGATGAATGCCACGCCTGCCGCGCCGATCGTGTCACCCACGGGGCCGACGAAGACGGGAATACCGTCGACGATGGTTGTGCGGGTACCGTTCCGGTCGATCCGCGAGATGCGGCCGTTCATGTTGATCACGGCCTCGGCATCGGGATCGGGTGGGCCTGAGGGCGGGGTATAGCCATCCGGCGGTGTACCGGACTCGGCGACGTAGAGCGCGCCATCCGGACCCCAGTCGAACCCGCGCGGGTTGATCAGACCGCTGGCGACGACGGTCGCATTCGCCGGCACCGGCGGCGGACCCAGCATCGGCGGCGCCTGCGGCGGTGGCGCGGCCGGTGTGGTCGTCGCCGGAGGCGCCGGTGTGGTCGGCGGAGCGCCGGTTGCCGCACCCGTCACCTCGACCGCGCCCAGCATTCGTGGATGGATGATGCAAAAGTACGAATACGTACCGGGTGTATCGAAGGTAAAGGAGAATGTCTCCCCCTGGCTCAGCCGTGGCGAGTCAAAGAGCGCGCCCGCATCGGGATCTCCCGGCGATCCGGAAGTCACCGTGTGCGGGGCGGTATCCCGTTGCGTCCAGGTCACGGTCGTCCCTGCCGCAATCGACAGGGGAGTGGGCACAAAGGCGAAGTCCTGAATGGCGACTGCCGCGCCGGCCTGTGCTTCGAGCGTCCGCGGCGCATCGGCGGCAGCGGCCACCGCCAGCAGTGCCAGTACCATCAGGATCAACCGCCGTGGACGCAACCGCATCCCGCTCATCAGGGTGACCTCCGTCAAAACTACGCGGACTGGATGACATACGGCAGTGCCGCGGTCCGCGCATTGGCGAAAACGCCGGATGATATGAAAAGGTTAAAGGCCGGGTAACATCGCATGACCGAAGTATCCCACCAGAGATGAGCCGTTGACCTTGTGACGGTGAGATCGTGTCGTGCTCGCTTCTGCTCACACGCGGCGCAATCTGTCAGTCAGCATCCAAAGGGTGCGATACCGACGTGGCGCACCCACGGACGCGGCGGGTCGATCGGTGTGATACATGAGTACAATCGATACGAGCAAGGATGCTTCGGCCAGGAACGTGACGAGGGTGGTACCGCCATGGGCAAGACGATAACGCTCCCTGACGATGTCTATGCGCGACTGAAACAGCAGGCGGCGGCGCAGGGGATAACCATCCCTGACCTGATTTCCAAGTTGGAACGCGACCTGGAAGAGGCACGACTGGACGCCGCAGAGGAAAGTATGCGTGCCGACGGGCTGCTCTTGCCTCGGCGCGAGCCGGCACCAGGCGATGTACTGGACTTTGAGCCAATTCCTGTCAAGGGAAAGCCCGTATCCGAAACCATCATCGAAGAGCGTCGCTAGTGGCCGCGTTCTACGGCGATAGCAGCGCTCTCGTGAAGCAATACATCCGGGAAGTGGGTAGCGCCCGAATAATTGAACTCACCGCTCCAGCCGCCGGCAACCGGATCTACACGGCCCTGGTCACGGGTGCGGAGATTGTGGCGGCGGTAGCCCGACGGCTTCGCGCGGGGTCAATCACTGACTCTGATGCAACGGTGGCGATTACCGCGTTCCGCAATCAGTTTCGCGCTCAGTATGGGATCGTACCTGTGACTGACCGAATCGTTGAGCGAGCGATGGATCTGGCGGAGGCTCATGGCTTGCGTGGTTACGACGCCATTCAATTGTCTTGCGCGCTTGTAACGCGTGACCGATTGGCTACCCGCCGTACACCAGTCCTGACCTTCCTCTCGGCTGATTCCTCCCTGAACGCGGCCGCTGCCGCAGAAGGATTGATCGTGGAGAACCCGAATTCCTATCAGTAATCGTGCGATCATCGTCCTGCCGCGTTGGTGCTCGCGTTCTGGTCCAGTTGCCGGAGTGTCTCCGCCGCTGCATCGGCATAGCGGACGGAGAAGCGGGGATTCTGGGATACGGCGAGCTGTAGTTCTGATGTGGCGCGGCTGGTTTGACCGAGGGCGAGCGCGATCATGCCGGCGTGATAGCGCATCAGCGGATCGCGGCTGCCGAGACGCAGCGCCTGGTCGGAGGCGGCGAGCGCTTCGTCATAACGGCCCGCCTGGAACAGCGCCCAGGCGAGCGCATCCCAGCCCTGGATGCCGGGACGGCTGCTGAGGGCGCGGCGGGCATCCTCGACAGTCGTCTCGATGTCGATCGCGCGGTCCGCGTGAAACAGCGCCATCTCAACATCGGTATTGACGCCGTTGCCGCGAAAGAGCCGGTCGATCGTCTCCACCAGCGCCTCGGTGGCTTGTGCGGCGGCCTCGTCACCGGCCGCACGCTGCACGTCGGCCAGCGCGATCACATACTCAGGCAGGGGCAGCGTCGTGGTGATCGACTCGTAGATCTCGGCGGCGCCCGCATAATCTTCCTGCGCCGCCTTGACCCGCGCCACACCCGCCTTCGCGTGCAGATAGGCAGGGCGCTGGAAGAGGGTGCGTTCGTATTCCTTCAGGGCTGCGTCGAAGTCATTGCTGTTGAAGTAGAGATGGCCAAGCTGGACCTGTGTCCAGGCGTGGGCTTCGCTGCCGGTTGCACCGATCACCGCCCGCTGCATCAACTCGATCGCGCCGGGGAGGTCGCCGCGGAGCTCGCGGATGTACGACATGCGGGCGAATGAGGCGAGGTCAGGTCGCAGGTCGAGCATCGCTGCAAACGTCTGCTGCGCCTCGTCGTAGCGGCCCAGCTCAACCTGGGCATCGCCGATCACGCCGAGCGCGGCGGACTCATACGGATTGATCGTCAGCGCCCGCCGGCCGTACTCAAGGCCAGCCTCAAACTGGTGCTGGGCGAGGGCGAGCACACCAAGCTGGACGTATGCGTCCGCATGTGCAGCATCCAGACTGAGGGACTTCTCCAGCGCCGCCTCAGCCCGGCCGTAATACGACGGGTCGCCGCTCTCGCGCGCCTTCTGCAGATAGGCCGCACCCAGTCCCGCATAGCCATCCGCCTGGTCCGGCAGGCGCTGAATCCGCGCGAGGTAGCTCTCGATCTGGCTGTCGGTTGTGATTGCCGGCGACGCAGGCGCACCGGGGCCGGCCGCCTGCTGATTGCCGCTGTCGCGGCGTCCAACCGCAAGGCCGGCGAACGCCGCACCGGCGACAACGAGAGCAAAGAGCGCAACAATGCCGAGGCGAATGGTGAGGCGCATGGGTGTGTCCTTTCGAACCCCTCCCCCGACCCCTCCCCCCGCTGACGCGCGGAGAGGGGTGCCTCGCCGGGTCTGGGGTGCCAACGCAATTCGGCCCACAGCCAGACTGCTGCGAAGACGGCGCTGGTACCCATAGTCAGACCGTACTCCCCGCTCCGCGCGTTAGCGGGGGGAGGGGCCGGGGGAGGGGTCCTCGCGTTGCCTACGGCGCCGGCCGGACGCCGTACGTGTCATCGCCGGGTTCCGGCGTGGCAATGTACGGGAAGGCCGTCAGGAACGGCTTGTCGTTGGCATCGACACCGTCGCCGAGTTGGTTGTTCGGCGGTCGGTTGAATTCCGGCGTGAGCGGCGTGGCACCCGCGACGGCGCGGAGTGCGGCGTCGGTCACGTCGTCGATCGGACGGCGACCGTTCGGGAAGCCGGCGTTGTCGCCGCCGAGCACACCCATCCGATTGGGGTTGTTCGTCGGTGGAATGCTGGTGTTGAGTCGCAGCATCTCAGACGGCGTCACGTTCGCCGGCTGGTTCAGCATCGGAATGCCTTGGAGGAAGATCGTCACCAGATCGGTGCGCGGCGCCGGCGGCGAGTCGACGTTGTAGATCCCCTTGAGGAGCTTCGCCACGATCGGGTCGGTCACCGCCGCGACCGCGGCCGGAACCTGTGCGTCCATCGACGGCGGGATCGAGTTGAAAGCATCCTTGATCGACAGCGGGATCACGACCTCGTTGACCAGCGGCTGACCGAGCCGCGAGATCTGCTTGCCACCGCGTTCGACGGTGGTCCACGCGCCGATGATCGGCGAGTCTCCGAGCAGGTCGCTCTTGGTCATCTGCATGATGATCGAGTTGACGCTGTAGCGCGCCAGCGAATCGGCGCCACCGCCCGCGTTCCCCGGAGGGCCAGGGCGGATCGAAAGCAGGTCGAACACCGCCAGATCGACGAAGAACGGATCGTCCCGCTGACCGGCGAAGAACTTGCCCGTGCCCGGGATCTCGAAGATCGCGTCGTCGACGAGTGCCTGGTAGTCCGGCATCGACTTCGTGCCGACATAACTCGGCGCGACCGGCCAATCCGACGTAATCCGCGAGCGCACGTTGGTGCGCATGTCGATCCGGTCGGCGTTCATGTACTGACGAATGTTGAGATCGGGATCGTCGAGTGATGTCACCGGGCCGGTATTGTAGAGGAAGGTGTCGCCATCACGGATCTCGGTGCGGAAGGTGAACTCATAGACGAGGTCCGCTTCGGCATCGCCGTTGTTATCGATATTGAAGCGATACGCCGCGTCCGTATTGAACAGGTAGAAGTTCGGACCGCCGGACGGGTTGGAGAACGGCCAGACGTTCATCACCAGGGTCACAGAATCCGAGGCGTCCGGTGCGACCCACATATAGAAGTCGGTGTTATCAACCGAAGGGTCCACGCTGATCGCGGGCGCCTCACGATGGCTGGAAGCGTCGAGTGCTATTGGTTCATGGTCACGGGCGGCGGAGAACGCGATCCCCGCGGCTGCCGCGAGCGTGACCCCGAGGACGGCGCTCGCCTTGAAAATACTGCCCATGGATTGGTGCTCCTACTGCGAGATCAAGCGATCAGTTGACCACACGCGATACCTCGCCGCGTGCGGATCACCACCGGCTCTACCGGGATTGCTCCTGCCAATATCGACACTCCCTTCGGTGAATCCGTCCTAGGTTGGATTGCATGGAGGCTTGCTTTCACGCGCGAATACACAGTCCTACGGACCTTGGACCGGCGCGGATCAGGTCTGCCTGAAGTGGGGTTCAGCTGTCGGGGTCAGGGATCACGCCAACCTGGGAGCGCTAGAGAACGCCGAACTGGCTGACGCCGAGGCGGTCGAAGGTTTGGTTGAAGATGGTGAAGCGGTCGGTGAAGATCAGGACGCCGGCCAGCACCAACAGGCCGCCGCTGGCGACCTCCATCGCCGGGAGGAAGCGGTTGAACCGCTTGAAGAGGCTGGTCGCTTCGGCGGCGAGCAGGCCGGTGATCAAGAAGGGCACGCCCAGACCGAGCGAGTAGCAGGCGAGCAGCAGCGCTCCATGTGCCGCCGTGCTCGATGTTGCCGCGAGCGTGAGGATGCTGCCCAGCACCGGCCCGACGCACGGTGTCCAGCCGATCGAGAAGGATGCGCCGATCAGCGCGGAGCCGATGTACCCCCGCCGCCGCGAGCCGGGCACGTCGACCTGCACCGTCCGCGAGAGCCAGGGAATGCGGATGATGCCGGAGAGATGAAGCCCGAAGATGATCAGGATAACGCCGGCAATCCGCGTCAGCGTGCGGATGTTGTCCTGGAAGAAGAAGGAGAAGAACCCCGCCGACGCGCCGAGCAGCACGAAGATCACGCTGAAGCCGGCGACGAAGCTGAGCGCGTGCAGAAAGGTCAGCCGCCGCCCGCCGAACCGGCCCGTGCTCGTCCCCGCCATCTGGAGCAGATAGACCGGCACCAGCGGCAGCACACAGGGTGAGAGAAAGGACACCATTCCGGCGCCGAAAGCCACCGCCGGTCCGGCGAATCCGGTTACATCCATGTCGTGAGATCCACGCGGTCCATCCTCAGGACTCGCCGAGGCGGACAGAACGATCTGGTCTCAGTATACGGAGCGGTCGCCGGGATGACTGTGACGGCTGGAAAAACACCGGACGGCGGCGAGGGGATCCTCACCACCGTCTCCGGCGCGCTCGGCGCGACTCGAACGCGCGGCCTCTACCTCCGCAGGGTAGCGCTCTATCCACTGAGCTACGAGCGCGGGTCGTCCGGCCGGGACCGGACCGGTGCCGAAGGGGAGATTTGAACTCCCACGGGCTGTTGCCCACTACACCCTGAATGTAGCGCGTCTGCCGATTCCGCCACTTCGGCGTGGCTTGCCCCTCACTTTTCAATCCTCGCCCGCGCATCCGCTCGGGCGCTGTCACGTTCGAACGAACGCGGTGGGCGATACTGGACTCGAACCAGTGACCTCTTCGGTGTGAACGAAGCGCTCTAACCAGCTGAGCTAACCGCCCCAGGGACCACCTATTAAGTATACGAAAGCCGCGCGCCAGGGCGCAACGGCCTTGGTCCGCCGCGAGACGTGCACCGGCGCGGTCGCGTATGATGGCGCCCTGTGCGGCTTCTGGATGCCGAGGCAACCAGACGATGAGTCGACCATCGACCACCATTCCTCCGCTCATTCGGCGCAATACCCTGCTCATCGCCGCGTCGCAGGCCTTCGTCGGCACCGGCACCCAGGTGATCCCGGCCCTCGGCGCGGTCCTCATGGAACGTGTCTTCAGCGCCGTGTTCCTCGCCGCGCTGCCCACCAGTCTGCTCGGCCTCAGCCGCACGATCGTCGCCTATCCCACGGGCAAGATCACGGATGCCTACGGCCGCAAGCCCGGTCTGATTTTCGGCCTCCTCCTGGCGATGCTGGGCACCGTGATTGTAGGACTGGCCGTGGTCTGGTCGTCGCTCGGCGCCTTCGTCGTCGGGCTTCTCCTCTTCGGTATGGGCATCGGCGCCGCGCAGCAGCTCAGGGTCGCCGCCGCCGATATGTATCCACCCCATCGCCGCGCCGAAGGCCTGGGTTACGTACTCACCGGGTCGCTCGTCGGCGCGCTCGGCGGGCCGGTGCTGATTATCCTTGCCACAAGCATCTCCGGCCGCACGGGCATCAGCGAGCTTGCCACGCCGTGGTTTCTCGTCACGGCGGTGGTGGTCCCCAGCATCCTCCTCGTGCTCCTCGTCCACCCCGATCCCAAGGCGATCGCGGCCAACCTCGAACAGTATTATCCGGGCTACGCGGGTCATTCGCCGACGCCGGCCGCGGGCGGACCACAACCGAGCTTCGCGGCCTTTCTTCGCCACTATCCGAAGCGGGTAGCCTTCGTGACCAGCTTCGCGCTGCAGGGCGCGATGGTGATGATCATGGCGCTGACGCCGCTGGCCCTTTCCCACCACGGCCACGGCCTACCGGCCATTTCCGTCTCCGTGTCGATTCATGTGATCGGCATGTTCGGCTTCTCCTTGCCGCTTGGCCGGATCGCCGACCGCCTCGGCCGGCGGACCGTCATGCTGGCGGGGCTGGCGATCGCCGCCGCCGGAGGCATGTTGGTGGGATTGGCGGGTACCTACGGATTCATCACGGT
>JBFXAN010000222.1:0-9324 GCA_050184225.1 Dehalococcoidia bacterium
CGGCGCGCAAATTGGCGGGCTGCTTGGCGGCACTGTCATCTCGGAAACGCTCTTCAACCTTCCCGGTGTCGGCCGGTCAGCGATCGACGCGATCAACAACCGCGACTATCCGCTGGTGCAGTTCATTGTGTTGATGTATGCCGTGATCTTCATGACAGTCAACCTGCTTGTCGATCTCGCATACGGCGCAATCGACCCAAGGATCCGTTATGCATAGCCTCGCAATCGAGAGGAACCTCTCACTCGAACATCGCACAAAGCGCCGACCGCTCTCAAGACTCGGTTCGCTCTGTCGACGACGCCCCCTCTTGGTCATCTCAGCGGCGATCATCGCGGCGCTGATCGCGATTGCTGCTTTCGCGGACGTGATCGCACCCTATGACCCGAACTCGATCTCGGGAGGCCGGCTGCAAGCACCGAACGCTGAGCATCGCCTGGGAACGGATCAGGCGGGACGAGATGTGCTGAGTCGAGTCGTTGTCGGTTCGCGTATGTCGCTCTTCATTGGTGTTGCGACCGCGCTCATCGGAACATCGCTTGGCGCCGTAATCGGCGGATACTGCGGATTCATCGGCGGGAAGCTCGATCTGGTCACTCAGCGACTCATCGACAGCATTCAGGCATTCCCAACGATCATCCTGGGTCTCGCCGTAGTTGCCGTACTGGGTCCGTCGGTGAGGAACCTGATCGTCGCGCTGCTGATCGTGTTTATTCCAACCTCGACGCGGGTGATCCGTGCCGTCGCGTTGGCGACCAAAGAGCGGGAGTTCATTACCGCGGCCCGCACGATAGGCGCGGGCGACTGGCGCATGTTCTTGCGGCACATCCTCCCCCAGGCGGTGGCGCCGTTCATCATTCTGATTTCGCTGAACGTCGGATTCGGCATCGTGGTGGAATCCTCGCTCAGCTTCCTTGGAGTTGGTCCACCGCCGCCGACGGTATCGTGGGGCGGCATGATGAGTGGTACGACTATTCGGTTCGCCGAATCCGCGCCGTGGGTCTTGATCGCGCCTGGTGTCTTCCTCAGCCTCACCGTCTATGGCTTCAACCTGCTCGGTGACAGTCTGCGGGACATGCTCGACCCACGGCTCCGGCACTAATCATCGGAATGGTCAAACCAACCGCTGCGAGGGCAATCAGCCAGACCCGGTCGCACGAATCGAACGCGGGCAGCCCGCGAATTGAGCTGGTCATGAACCCGGCGGTACCACGTGTCAGGAGGAAACCGGAATGCCCGGTGTGATTCCCCATTTCAGATTTCAGTATGAGCTGGATTCGATACGGAGCATCGATCCAGATGTCGAACTCCCAGAAGTGGTGTACGAGGTCGAGCCACCACTTGCGTACGTCACGCTTAACCGACCGGAACGGCGCAATGCGTTCAACGATGCCCTCTATATTGGCTTGTTCGGTGGTCTGCATCGCGCGCTCCTGGATGACACCGTGCGGGTGGTCATTGTTCGGGGTGCGGGACAAGGCTTCTCTGCCGGACATGACTTGACCTCACCGACGAAGGCAGACGGACTTCCGGAGGAAACGCCGCCCGTTCCGCCGACCTTTCGACCAACGGTGGCGGACTACTTTAACTTCGAGCGCCGCCGATGTCAGAAATACGAAGAATTGTTGGGCTACCCGAAGTTGGTGATCGCTCAAGTGCACGGATTCTGTATTGGCGCAGGGGCATTCGTCCAATCAGCCTGCGACTTCACCTACGCGGCCGAGGATGCGCGTTTTGGCACCCGCTCCTTCGCCCACCAACTGACCGGCATCGTGGCGGTGGACTCCGGTTGGCCAGGACGCAGTCATACACTTCGCGGTGGCAGTCTTGATGAAGTGAGTGGGGCTCGTGCAGCGGAGATCGGTCTGATCAATGGCGCCTTTCCATCCGCCTTGCTGGACGAGAACGTGAAGGGCGAGGCACTACGACTCGCGGCCCTTCCCCTTGAGACCGTTGCTCGCATCAAACAGTGGTATGCCCATCTCTGGGACACCGCTGGTTTAGGGCTGTCGTATCGTGCCCACTACCAGAGCCATACTGCTGCGCAGTGGATTCGCCATCGGCCTGGTGAGAACAATTTCTACAAGGTACGCGGTCAGCAAGGACTCAGCGGTTACTTCCGCGAGCGCGCGGCATCGGCTACGCCAGGCGGCGATGACTGAGTGGGGACCGAAGTCACGTTTCGTGTTGTCGAAATGACGCGTGACATGCGACACGTTGACTTCAACACGCTGGGGTGGATGTTGCATCGCATCTGCGGTGTGGATTCTCAGTGATGCTGTGCACCGGCACTCCGCACACTCCGTGCGTACCCAACGACAATATAAACCAGGGAAGGATGAGCGGATGGCTGCCATCGAAGTGAACTTCAGTTCCGGCATATGTGATGTGTTGCTGAACCGCCCGGAGGTCGAGAACGCGATCAATGAGGACATGCTGAATGTTCTCGCGGCAACGGTGGAAGAGATCGAGCAGCGCGACGACATCCGGGGTGTGCTCATCCGTGGCGCAGGTAGCTCCTTCTGCACTGGGATCGATCCACGTGAGGCAGGTACCGGGGCGTTCTTTCCCGTACCCATGGACCGAGAGTATCTATCGCGGCTGTTTGCCGACCATTGGAGCCGCTGGCGAGTCTGGCGGCGTTTCGCAGAACTGTCAAAACCCCTCGTGACGGCAGTACATGGTCGCGCGCTTGGAGAGGGCGCGCTCTTCGCGATGGTCTCCAGCTGGTGCGTCGCTTCCGAGGATGCTGTGTTTGGTGATCCGTCGATTCGCATGGGCATGGCAAGCGCGAACCCACTCTGGCTCTGGGCCGTAGGCCCGCGGCGAGCACGGGAGATCCTCTTCGGCCGCTACATCGACGCGACGACTGCGATGCGATGGGGACTGGTCACGCGCGTCGTTTCGAGCGCGGACCTCGAATCGGAGGCATGGACCGCACTGGAGGGGCTGGTCAGCCGCCCCGGAATGACCGGTTTCGATGGGCGCATGGTACATGAATACATCCACCGTGCTGCCTCGGAGGCGGCAGGCCTCAGTACCGCCCAGGAGTTTGCCCAAACGATCGCGGCGATGAGCTCCATTCAGCGCTACGGCTTTCGAGATGGAGAATACAACTTCTGGGCGCGTGTCGGCGAAATCGGCATCGAAGAGGCGCTCGTGGAGCGAGACACACGGTACGAGGTCATTGCAGGAAGCGGCATCTCTGGCGGGTCGTGGTAGGAAGAGATGTCGCTCGTCACACGTCTGGAGGCCAACGCATGACACAGGAATTGGTGGAGTACCGACGTGATGGGCACGTGGGTACCATACTGCTCAACCGCGCAGAATCGGGGATTCGCATTGACCACAGGATGTTGCTGGCACTGGACCGTGCCCTCATCGCAGCGGAGGAAGATATCGACGCAAAGGTCGTGCGAATCGAGGCGGCTGGTCCCGACTTCTCGACGGGTGAGGTCCCTGACGAAGGGTGTTTTCTCGATGGCCCGGGCGCGCGATTGGCCCAAGAGCTTCAAAGTGCGCGTCGATTCGAATTCCTTACGAATATCACGCGGCCGACGGTCGCCGTCGTGCGTGGGCAGTGCATAGGAATTGGTCTGACGATCGCCATGTGTTGCGATTTCGTCATCTGCAGCGATGACGCCCAGTTCAGTGAGTCCACGGTGTCAAACGGCACTGTTCCCAGTTTTGCTCTCTGGCCGCTGTTCGCATGGCATAAGAAGGCGAAAGAGCTTCTCTTCGGACGTGTAATCACCGGAGCAGAGGCGGCGGAATGGGGGCTTGTGACGTCAAGCGCGCCGGCAGATCAGTTGCTTGAAGAAGTAGATCGGCTCGTTCACTTCCTCCTGCTTGCCCCAGCGGATGCCCTCGTGTGGACCAAGGAAATGATCGCCGCCGGCATCGAGGCACGAGGAGGTGGAGTCATGTGGCGAGATAGCGCAGTCTATCATGCGCTTGGTGCATGACCGCGCAACAGACTCGGATGCCCGCCAGCTGATGCACCAGGGCGCGACCTCTCTCAGCACTATGAACTGGCGACGGACGGTTCGGGATGCGACAGCATCCAATCGGCTTTCGCAAGGTCAAGGAATGCCCTTGCCGCTGTCGAAAGATTCCGGCTTGCATCATAGACAAGGTCAATCTCCAAGTCGTGTGGCAGGCCCAGCGTGGTGATGGGGACGAGCCGTCCAGCGTGAAGCTCGTCCTGCATCATCAAATCCGGCAATATCGCAATGCTCTGCCCGCGAAGGGCGGTGTTCTTTAATACGTCGAAATCGTTCGATTCCACAACAACATCCAGCCTTTTACCCAGTTGCTGCGCCTGTTGTTCCAGTGCTTGACGAAGCAGTGACCCTTGCTTTGGAAATAGCGCAAACTGATAGTTGAGCGCTTCGTGGTCTTCGAGTGAGGCAAAGCGTGCGGCTGGGTGATCGGAACTTACGACAGCCATCAGGTGATAGACAATAAGGGGCGCGGCGGCGAGCCGTCGGTCTCTCCCCGTCTCAGTACTGATGCCGATCTCGGCTGACCCATCTAAGACCAAGCCGTTTATGAAACCAGTTAACCCGATAGCTGGGATCAGATTGAGTCGAATGTGCGGATTCTGGCACTGATAACGTGCCAGAATGCTAGGAAGTACGTATCGGGACGCATTCGGACCAACCGCGATGTTCAGTGTTTCGCTGGGGTATTCTCCCTGGATGTGCTTGATCTCCAGGATAATCTTCTCGAACTCGCCGGATACATGGTCGGCGAATCTGAGAACCGCCTCACCGGCGGGCGTGAGGTCAATTCGGCGTCCCTTCCGTCTCCGGTCGAACAACTCAGTGCCCAGCGCCTGTTCCAGGTGCTTGATCCGTTGAGACAGCGCTGGTTGGGTGAGATAGAGTTGCTCGGCGGCGCGGCTAAACGTGCCCGCCGCGACAATCGTGCGCAAGGCTTCGAGTTGCTCGAAGGTAATCAACGGTACTCCCCCCAACTGGCGGCAATGCCAGGTTCCCCCTCAGCGCTTGATCGAAAGATACCTGTGAGGCTACGCGCAGATGCCCACCGACTCAAGATGCCAGCGATGCTCACCGCGGCCGCAGCGCGTGACAACGCATTGCCCTCCGTCGTCAAACTTCAACCACCTTTCGGGGCGGTAGTGACTCGAGCCGTTGGAGTCCAGAGCTCGAAGTCCGTCGTTCGGAATGTGCCGGCCCTCGTCGCTGTGCCGCTGGTAGTCCAACGACCGACGTATGAACTTTCCTCATCCCGGTATCAATAAGCCGTACCTTCTGACCTGCATTAGGAAGGCGGTATTGTCATCCTGCAACCTGCCGCCTAGGCTCGGGACAGCGGTGCGGCCCACACCGGCTTGAGTGTATACATGCTAGGGCCTATGCGGGTTAGTAATGAAACACGAGGGCATCAGTCCTGCCAGCGGCCTCTCTGACAAGGACGCGCCAGTGTACGAGGCACCACCGACCGAGCTTCGGCAAGAGGAGCGGCTGGTTATCGATGGCCTTCTCAGCTTCGCTCGACATGAGGTCGTGCCGATTGAGGAGGATCTAGGGGAGGCGCTCCATGACCCGCGTCAGTTGTACGACGCGGAGGGGAGAGAATCGCCGGCGGTGAGCAGTGCACGGCGACGAGTTCGTATGGCATCGGCAGGAGCCGGATACTACACCATGTTCTGTCCGCCCGAAATCAGCGGCGGTGGCCTTGGCGCGCGCATGAGTTTCCTTTGCTGGGAGGCACTGCACCACGCATTCGGGCCGGGCGATCACTTGGTCTATAACGCCATCTCCCATTGGGCAAGCGGTCCCAGCCGCATCTGGACGCAGACGTCTGAACACCTCGCTCAGACAACACTCCCGCGCGTGGTTTCTGGTGAGCTGCAGGGCTGCTTCGGGATGTCGGAACCCGATGCTGGTTCCGATGCCTGGCGGATGAAGACGTCGGCCGTACGTGATGGCGATGCGTGGGTGATCAACGGCTCCAAGCAGTGGACCTCATTCGCGCCGACCGCGGACTATATCCTTGCTTTTGCCGTCACCGACCGGTCACTTGTCGAGACGCGCAAAGGTGGGATCACGTGCTTTTACATCCCCACCGAAACGCCCGGATTTGCGGTCGAGTCGGTCATTCGGCTGTTCGGTGAGATTGGTGGCCGTGAGGCGATCATCTCGCTGACCGACGTGCGGATCGGCGATGAGTTCCGGGTGGGGACCGTCGATCGGGGATTCGACCTGGCGATGATGGGGGCTACTCAGGGACGTTTCTATAACACTGCCCGCAGCGTCGGGCTGAGTCGATGGGCGATGGAGCGCGCAGTCGAGTACGCTCGTTCTCGATGGGCGTCGGGCAAGCCAATCGGTGAACACCAGGCAATCCAGATGATGCTCGCGGACATTGGCGTCGAGACCTATGCTGCCCGAACCATGGGCTTGGACGCCGCCGCCCGCGCCGACGCGGGAAAGGACACACGGCGTGAGGCGGCGATGGCCAAGCTCTTCGCGACCAACGCCGCCGTTCGCACCTTCGACCGAGTGATCCAGGTACATGGCGCCATGGGCCTCACCAATGAAATGCACTTCTATGAGGGTTGGAAGACGACTCGTGCGATTCGCATTGCCGACGGTACTGATGAGATCCTGCGCCGCACCATCGCGCGCGAGATGTTGAAAGGAAGAGTCGACCTCTGAGGGCGCATGGTCATCGGGATGATGCGGCGCCTGTGGGACAGCAGACGCTCGGGCGCTCTCTGCAGACTTGGCTCACCGAGGTCGCGAAGCCACCGGTACGTCCGACGCCTTATCGATTGAACAGGTGTAGTCACGTGCTCCCCCACCGAACACGAGATGCAGCCGATCGGATGGATGCGATGCTCCGGACAGCAACCAGCTGACGGTCTGCCCGCGTGCAGAGAGCGGTCACGCTTCCTGTGGACCGTTCACCACGCACACGGCTAGCGCGTGTTCGGAGGTAGGCAGAGCGCCGGATCGGCACCCTCGCGCGAACCGGGGCAAACTCGCGATGCAGACCTTGGCTACCAGCCTGGAGGTTCCGGCGGTTGCGAGGATGGCGCTCATGCGATCGTCCTCATCGCAGTGCGTTGAGACGCGTTGGCCCTAGCGGCACATCGCGCGAGCCAATCTCTTTCCCAATAGGACGCCCATCGTACTTACTGTGATCAACGCCCAGAAGCTGGCAAAGCAGCCGGACGGAGGTTGCTGTTGCGCATCATGCAAAGTTGTGATCAGCGCGTGCCGATCCGTGAGGGAGTGCATTGCACGGATCGCTTGACGTAGCATTGCCCGCGGTCGGCACTCAGAAGCTCACTCCAGTCACGAAACATGCCTGCCAACACTCACCACGACTGGTACGATTGCGGCAACGCCTGTCACGAGGAGGAGTATCGCTACGAGAATGCGAAAGACGCCTTCTGAGAGGTGCGCACGGATGTGCCGGCCGAGCCAGCCGCCCGCCAGCAAAGCGGGAATGGCGAATACCACCATTTGTAGTATGGGTTCGGAGACGCGTCCGGCGACTGCAAGACCTCCAACCGACGCGAGACTACCAAGTAAGACGTATGACGAATTCGTTCCGACAAATGCGGCGGTTGGATAGCGCAGCGCAAGCAGGTACAGCGCTACTGGAGGGCCACCCATGCTTGTCGCGGTTCTGAGCGTGCCGCTGCATGCACCCACGAAGAGTGAGGCAGTGACCGGACGGCGTGGCTGGTCGAACGTGGCGCCGCGGAGTGTGAGGAACGTCGAGAACAAGATGACCAGTGCCACGAGGAGTCGAAGGGGGAGGGGATCTGCCAGCACCAGCAACGCTGCACCGATGGGCACACCAACCAAACTTCCCGCGGTTAGACCACCGACCACCCTCCAGCGCGCGTGTCGCCATAATTCCATGACGATGACCAAGGACGAGATCGGACCCAGTAGTATGCTGATGGCTATCGTGTCCTTCAAACCCCAGAACAACGACAACAGCGGCACCAAGACGAGTGCGAAGCCAAATCCGACGGCTGCTTGGCAGACCGCTGCGAGGAAGACGAATCCGACCACCAATGCTATCAGCATGAATCGCTCATCAATTGCTGATAGTTGATGTGCACTGCTCCACAGGGCAGCACTCATTCACCGTGCCAACCCATCAAGTTTCGGCAGCCGTAGCACGTACAGTCCCTTCTCCGCGATCCGATCGGCGTGGCGCAGCAACTCATCCAGATCGTCCCCGATATGGATGAAGTGTCCGGCGAGGGCATCTCCGCGACCGGATGCCAAGAACAGGCAAAGATCTGCTGCGCGTTCGGGTGGCACCCATGGCCCGAGTGTCCGCATTTGCTGTGGATGGGAAGCGACGTCAGCATCAGAAGGGCTTGAGTGTCGCCGCCGATTCGTCATCGCCGTCCGCACAAGGCCCGGGCTGATTGCGAAGATGTGCACGCCGTACGGCCGCGCTTCTGCCGCGACACTATCAGTGAACCGGAGCACCGCCGCCTTCGAACCCGCATAGTCCGACCCATACGGATTCGTGCGGATCGCAGAGTTGCTCGCGACATTAACGATACGTCCGCGCTGCCGTTTGATCATGCCGGGCAGCACCGCTCTCGTGCACAACGCGACGCCACGGAGGTTGACCTCGACAGTGCGCCACCACCGTTCGGGGTCCGCCTCCCAGAAGTTGCCGCCCCCGCCTCCAATTCCCGCATTATTGACGATTAGATCGGCCGGACCGAATCGCTCTTCGGTCTGCGCAACCATCGATTGAACTGCGTTCCAGTCGGTCACGTCCACCGGGAGTGCTAGAGCTTGACCCCCATCGGCCTCTATCTGGGTCGCCGTGTCGACGATCTCGTCACGCGATCGGGCCGCCACCGTAACGGATGCTCCGGACTCTGCCAGACGGCGTGCGATTGCACGCCCGATTCCGCGTCCCGCGCCTGTCACAATCGCGACCTGACCGGTCAGTTCCAATGTCATGCAGATTCCCTCCAGCGGCGCCTTTGGCTCGAACGCGTGATACAAGGCAGCGCCGGCGAGTGCGCAGCACCAGACGAAACCAGCCTTGTCGCAGTCCCAGGAACACGATGCTGAAATTGCGGAGCCGATTCAGGCAATCAGATCACTGTTTCGTAGACTGTAGCGCATATCGTACGATATTCGCACTCTATGCTTGAATAGATCCAGGGCCTCGACTCGATGTCAGCGAGCGGTTAGAAGGAGAACGAGATGGTGGACTTCACCTTATCGCCGGCGATCCGGGAGCTCCGGCAGCGGGTGGCGGCGTTCATGGACGAGCACATCTATCCGAACGAAGAACGGCTGCTG
>JBFXAN010000223.1:0-9225 GCA_050184225.1 Dehalococcoidia bacterium
AGATCCGGAGCCAGGGACCGCGCTGGGGCGGCGTCGAGCAGTGGCGCGACGGCATCATCACACGCGGGGTGCTGATCGATGTACCCCGATATCGTGGCGAGGCGCATGTGACGATGGAGCGGCCCGTGCACGGCTGGGAGTTGGAGGCGATTGCGACGGCGCAGGGGGTGCGCGTCGAGCCGGGTGACGCGTTGCTGGTCTACAGCGGCCGCGAGCGCTGGCAGGCGACGAAGCCGGACTGGAACCCCTATGCCGAGGATCGACCGGGGCTGCACGCCTCCTGCCTGCCGTTCGTCCGCGACCACGATGTCGCCGTGCTCGGCTGGGACCTGATGGATTCGACGCCGAACGAGTATGACGTGCGCTGGACGATGCACGGGGCGCTGTTCGCCTATGGCGTCGCCCTGCTGGACAACTGTCTGCTGGAGCCGCTGGCGGAGGCCTGCGCGGCGGAGGGCCGCTACGAGTTCATGCTGACCGTGGCGCCGCTGCCCGTCGTCGGCGGCACCGGCTCGCCCGCGAACCCGCTCGCGCTGTTCTGACGCAATTGGAACCAACAAGACGCCAAGGTACCAAGAAATATTGAGACTTGGTGCCTTGGCGTCTTGCGTGGGTGCTTCATTCGGAGGGGGCGTTGCTACCGCGGGCAGGGGCGAAGATGACGAGGAGGGTGATGCCTTCCGAGTAGTCGATGAAACTGTGGGGGACGTGCTTGGCGACGAAGATGACGCTGCCTGGACGCACCGACGTGATCTCGCCGTCGATGTCGATGCGGCCTTCTCCGGCGAGCACGTAGTAGACCTCGTCCTCGGTGTGCGGCTGCTGGCGGTCCGGTTCGCCGGCGGGCAGGTGATAGATGCCGGCGCTGAGGGAGCCGCGCTGGAGGAACTCGTAGTAGGGGCGGCCCTGTTCCTCGAGGGCGGTGAGGAGATCGAGGAGATCGAACGTGTCGGGCATTGACTACCTAACCCCCCGGCCCCTTCCCTCGCAGGGAAGGGGGAGTTCTGGTCTGCCAGGGCTTGTCAGTATCTCGCCTGGCTGCTATATGTCCATTCTCATTCAACCTCGTTCTGACTGGACTCCCCCTTCCCTGCGAGGGAAGGGGGCCGGGGGGTTAGGTAGGCACCCCCGCCTTCGTACTTGAGAAGGCTACGGTACTACAATCCTCCGTGAGTCCGCATGCAACCATTGAGGAGGGTTTCTGATGCCTCGTTCACGTGTCTTTCTTGCGACGACGTTGATTCCTAGCGCCCGCGCGATCGTCGAGTCGGCCTGTGAGGTGGTCGCCTATGAGGGGGGTGGGCGGATTTCGCGAGAGGAGCTTGAGGAGGCATTGCAGGATGTGGACGGAGTGCTGACGTCGAACCAGGTGCGGTTCGACAACGATCTGCTCGATGCGTGTTCGCGGTTGCGGGTGATCTCGAACAACGGTGTCGGGTATGACAATGTCGACATTCCGTATGCGACCAGCCGGCAGGTCCTCGTCTGCAACACGCCGGGGGTGCTGACGGATGCGGTCGCCGATCTGACCTACGGGTTCATCATCGATCTGACGCGCGGCATCACGCGGTCCGATCGCTATGTGCGTGAGCGGCGGTGGGGGAAGGAACCGGCGATGCCGCTGGGGATGGACCTGCGCGGGAAGACGCTGGGTGTTCTGGGGCTTGGGCGGATCGGGACGGCGGTGGCGCAGCGGGCGCCGGCGTTTGGGCTGAACGTCGTCTACTATGATCCGATTCGGAACCACTCCGCCGAGGATCGCGGGCTGGCACAGTATCGCGAGCGGGACGCGGTGTTGCGGGAGTCGGATGTTGTCAGCGTGCATGTCTTCCTCGATCCGACGACGCACCGGCATATTAGCGAGCGTGAGTTCAGTCTGATGAAGCCCAATGCCTTTCTTGTGAACACGTCGCGCGGCCTGGTGATCAATCAGCCGGACCTGGTTGCGGCGCTGCAATCCGGCCAATTGGCGGGGGCGGCGCTCGATGTCTTTGAACTGGAGCCGCCGGACCCGTCCGATGCGCTACTCGACCAGCCGAACGTGATCCTCGCCCCGCACATCGGCAGCGCGACGACGGAGACGCGGCAGGCGATGGCGGAACTGGCGGCGCGGAATGTCGTCGCGGCGGTGACGGGCGGCGAGCCGGAGTGCATGGTGAACCCGGAGGTACGCCGAATGCGCGCATCACCATAGCGGAGAACATCAAGATGCGGATCGCTATAGTCTACAGGTCGCCGAGATACGATGTGGTCGGAAAGGCAACGACGACCCGCTCGAAGAACGGTCGGTCAGCGGTCAGCAAGGGTAGACGCAATTCGATTGCAACTTGAAGGTAGAGAGCGTCGTACTACGCGATGTCATGTTCAAGGGCGAGAGCGAAAGCACTGGTCCTCCGGTCGGCTGTCGCTTCAACAGCGACGATTTCTAGAGCCAAGAACGAAGCAAGCGCATGTGTCGCCTGCTCGGAAGACAAGCGTCCGCGCCGGACAGCAGTGCGAAGAATGTTCCCCGCCTCATCAAGAAGGTATGTCGGCGCAGCCAAGCCGATAGTGCCTTCACCGAACTGATTGAGAACCTGATCGGCCTGGTCGAGGAGTTGCTCGTCACGCAGATACCATTTGGCAGCGACGGAAGCGTCAAGAATCCACGCCGCTGTCATGGTCATATGACGACTCCTCTTCAGCGCGTGCCTGCTGGCGAAGATCGACAACCATGAGCGGTGCAATCGAAACCTGGAGCGCGCGGATCTGCTGTATCTGCTTTTCCCGACGAGCAAGTACCTCATCGGTAGGACGTGTGCAGATTCGTTCCCGAAGTTCATCAACCGCGTTCATCTTGGAGCCTCCTCAAGCTCATCATCGCACCTTCGAGGTCATCCGCCGTAGCGACGCCGGGCGCGGTTTTGGCGATTGGTGGAGCCGCTGACGAGGGGGCGTTCGGCGCGGCGGGGTGGGGCGACGATCTTGGCGATCTCGCGGAGTCCCTCTTCGTCGCCGTCGCTGACGAGCTCGCGGCGAAGCTGGACGATCTGGTCGCGGATCAGGGCGGCCTTCTCGAACTCAAGGTTGCGGGCGGCGGCCTTCATCTGACCTTCGAGGTCCATGACGAGGCGGACGAGTTCGTCGCGCGGGATACCGCTCTCGCCGTGTTCGGCGTCGTAGGCAGCCTTGGCTTCGGCCACCTTGCGGACGCGGTCGTTGATGTCGCGGATCGCCTTCTGGATGCCCTCGGGTGTGATGCCGTGTTCTTCGTTGTAGGCCCGCTGGATCGCGCGGCGGCGTTCCGTTTCCTCGATCGCGCGGCGCATCGAGTCGGTGATCGTGTCGGCGTACATGATCACGCGGCCATTCACATGACGCGCGGCGCGGCCGATTGTCTGGATCATCGAGCCTTCGGAGCGGAGGAAGCCCTCCTTGTCGGCGTCGAGGATGGCCACAAGGCTGACCTCCGGCAGGTCGAGACCCTCCCGCAGCAGGTTGATGCCGACGATCACGTCGTAGACGCCGAGCCGCAGGTCACGGAGGATATCGACCCGCTCCAGCGTGTTCACCTCGGAGTGGAGGTAGTGGGTCTTGATGCCCATCTCCTGGAGGTAGTCGGCCAGGTCTTCGGCCATCCGCTTGGTCAGCGTCGTCACCAGGGCGCGCTCCCCCCGATCGACGCGGCGGCGGACCTGATCGAGCAGGTCGTCGACCGGGTTGCGCAGGCTCTTGACCTCGATCTCCGGGTCGAGCAGGCCGGTCGGGCGGATCACCTGCTCGACGACACGGCCCGGTGCGACGACGCGCGGGCGCAGGAAGGTGTTGCCGTCGATCTGGACCGGCTCCTGGACGATGATCCGGCCGCTCTTCTCGAACTCAAAGGGGCCGGGTGTGGCGGAGACGTAGACGACCTGGTTGATCTGGTCCTGGAACTCCTCGAAGGTGAGCGGTCGGTTGTCCTTCGCCGAGGGTAGACGGAAGCCGAAGTCCACAAGCGTGCCCTTACGGGACATGTCACCGTGGTACATGCCGCGCACCTGGGGCACGGACATGTGCGACTCGTCGATGAACATCAGGTAGTCGTCGGGGAAGTAGTCAAGCAAGGTCCAGGGACGGCTGCCGGCGGGGCGCCGCTGGAGGTGGCGTGAGTAGTTCTCGACGCCGGAGCAGTAACCCATCTCACGGAGCGTTTCGATGTCGTAACGCGTGCGCTCTTCAAGGCGGGCGGCTTCGAGAACCTTGTCCTCTGTCTTGAACCTGGCGACCTGCTCCTCCATCTCGGACTGGATGTCGTCGACCGCCGCCTCCAGCTTCTCTTTGCTGGTGACGAAGTGCTTGGCCGGGTAGATCGAGATCTCGTCCCGCTCGGCCAGGATCTCGCCGGTGAGCGGGTCGAGCTCGAGGATGCGCTCGATCTCGTCACCCCAGAAGTCGATCCGGATCGCCAGTTCTTCGTAGGCCGGGTGGATCGTGAGGCTGTCGCCGCGCAACCGGAACTTGCCGCGGACGACGTTCATGTCGTTGCGCTCGTACTGCATATCGACGAGACGACGGATCGCGCGCGAGCGGACGAGCGGGTCGCCCTTGCGGAAGGTGAGGACGAAGCTGCCGTATTCCTCCGGTTCGCCGAGGCCGTAGATGCAGGAGACGGAAGCGACGATCAGCACGTCGCGACGCTCGAACAGCGAGCGGGTGGCGGCGTGGCGGAGCTTATCGATCTCCTCGTTGATGTCGGCATCTTTGGCAATGTAGGTGTCGGTACGGGGGATGTACGCCTCCGGCTGATAATAATCGTAATAGGAGACGAAGTACTCGACGGCATTGTCGGGAAACAGTTCTTTGAACTCGCTCCAGAGCTGCGCCGCCAGCGTCTTGTTGTGGGCGAGGACGAGGGCGGGGCGCTGCAGCCGCTCGACGATGTTCGCCATGACGAAGGTCTTCCCGGTGCCGGTGGCGCCGAGCAGCGTCTGGTCACGGATTCCTTCCGCAAGCCAGTCAGTGAGACGGTCGATCGCCTGGGGCTGGTCGCCCATCGGCCGGAAGTCGGAGACAAGTCGGAAGTCAGGCATGGATCAGATCCTGCTTGGTGTGGGGAGTGCGGGTCCGAACTGTCGTTCTAGTATCGCATAAACTGAGAGCAGATGGGCTGACGCCGCTCACGGAAGCACGGAAGTACGCTCAGGCAGCACGGTCGGTCACCACGATGATCTCCTCGCTCGTGGGGAGGAACGGCCCGCCGTCCCAGCCACCGTACCATTCGAGCGGTGTGAGGCCGGACTGCGCGATCAGGGCGGCGAGACGGTCTGCACTGACGAATCGAAGCCGGCCGGTGCCGATCCTTTCCTCGCCGGAGTCGAGAATCCGGCTGTGTTCGACGAGATCAACCATGCCGATCGTCGTGTCTGCCGCTGCATCATAGAACTGCTCGATGGGGCCGTATTGGCGGGTCTGCACGACGAGCTTGGACTGTTCCGGAGTCCAGGTGAGCCACGGCATACCGGCAGGATTGCGGGTTTCAAACACAAACCGGCCATCACGGCCAAGATGATCGGCGACATTCTTGAGGAGGGCGACGATCTCGATGTCGGTCAACAGGGATTGAAAGGCATGTCCCGTCATGTACGCCAGATCGAAGCGTTGGGGCAGTCGCATGCTCTGACCATCGGAACACACCCAGGTAACCCGCTCGCTCCCCGGCCGCGACCGCGCCACCGCCAGCATGGCTTCCGCCGGATCGACGCCGACGACGCTGAGCCCCTCTGCCGCGATTCGGCAGGCGAGCATACCTGTTCCGCAGCCTACGTCGAGGACGGGGCCTCCGATGTCACGTGCCAATTGGAGATAGAAGGCATCGGAGGCCGACCACGGGTTGCAGTCGTCATAGATCGAGGCGGAGAAGTCATCGTCGTATTCGTTGACCGGCGGCATTGTGACCTCACCGAGTGAAGCAACAAGCAGGACGTGGCATCGCTAGGTGCGCTCGGCGCTCCGCGTGCCATGGGCACGAAACGCCAGGCGTAACGTCTCATCCTCGGTGCGGTCCGGATCGGGCGGCACGCTGGCCAACGCCGCCGACGCTTCCGAACGCGAGAGCCCGCCGAAGGTCATCAATGCGTCGAGCAGGCTGCCGGTTCCGGCCGCCGCCGCCACACCGTCGCCGAGTGCCGGCATCTTGCCCTTGAGCTCGGTGGCGATGCGGGTCGCGGTGCGCTTGCCGACGCCGGGAATGCGGGACAGGGCTGCTTCATCACCGCCTTCGATCGCGGCGGCGAGCCGTTCGGCGCCGAGCATCGACAGGGCGGAGAGCGCGGTACGCGGCCCGACACCGCCGACGCCGAGGAGTTGGAGGAAGACGCCGCGCTCGGCGGTGGTGCCGAAGCCGTAGAGCGCGCGGACATCCTCGCGGATGTAGAGATGACACCAGAGCTTTGCGTCTTCGCCGGGGGTCAAGGCTTCGGCGGTGCTCATCGGCACACCGATACGGAGGCCCATGCCGTGCAGGTCGACCACGACCCAGTCGGCGCCGCGATCCGCGATGCGGCCGAAAACGTACTCGACGAAGCTCATCGCCGCCGTCCTCCGGCCAGCCCGGCCATCCGGCGATGGGCGACGTGGCAGAGCGCGATCGCGAGCGCGTCGGATGCGTCGGCCGGTGTGGGCGCGGTCTTGAGGCCGAACTGGAGGCGCACCATCTCACCCACCTGATCCTTCGAGCCGCGGCCGTAGCCGGTCACGGCCTGCTTCACCGCCGCCGGAGTATACTCGGACACCGCGACGTGATGATGGGCGGCGGCCAGGATCGCGGCGGCGCGTGCCTCGCCAATGGCGAACGCCGAGCGGGTGTTGAGCGCGACGAAGGGTTGCTCGATGGCCATCTCCTGCACGGGGTGGGCCGCGAGCAGATCCGTCAGACCGGCATAGATCTGGGCGAGCCGTGCCGGCGTTTCACCCTTTAGACGGAGCACTCCCGCATCGATCAGGGCGACATCCGCGCCGGTCACGCGAACGAGGCCGTACCCGGTGATGCGCAGACCGGGGTCGACGCCGATCATCACGACCGCCGCGCCGGCGGGATCGGCAGGCTCTCCTGTCTTGCTGTCAGGCGCTGACGGCAGCGAGCACCTCATCCGAGAACTCGGCGTTCGAGTAGACCCGCTGGACATCGTCCAGATCTTCCAGTTTCTCCAGCAGCCGGATCACCTGTTCGGCTTCCCGCGCTTCGACCGCGATCGGTGTCTTGGCGATCATCGACAGTTCCGCGCTGGCGATCTCCAACCCGCTGTCGAGCAGTGACTGGCGAACCGACTCCAGGTCGGCGGGGGCCGTGAAGACATCGACCGACTCGGTGTCCATGCGGAAGTCGTCCGCGCCCGCTTCGATGGCGGCATCAGCGACCTCCTCCTCGCTCTTGCCATCGGTGCTGACGGTGATCACGCCGCGACTCTCAAACTGCCAGGCGACCGAGCCGGACTCGCCGAGGTTGCCACCGGCACGGGTGAAGACGGAGCGGATCTCGCCGACGGTGCGGTTGCGATTGTCGGTCATCGACTCGATCAGGATGGCGACACCGGCGGGACCATACCCCTCATAGGTGATCTCCTGCAGGTCGCCGCCTTCGCCGGAACCTGACGCCCGCGCAATCGCCCGCTGAATGTTGTCAGCGGGCATGTTGTTGTCCCGCGCGTTCTGGACAGCGAGCCGCAGGCGAAAGTTGCCATCCGGGTCAGGTCCACCCTGCTTGGCGGCGAGCGTGATCTCGCGGGCCAGCTTCGTGAAGAGTGCTCCCCGCCGCTGGTCGGCGACTCCCTTCTGTCGTTTGATCTGCTTCCACTTTGAGTGGCCGGCCATGACTGGCCTCCATTCTTTTTGGACTGTGCATCGCGAGTGTATCAGACTACCTAACCCGGTTCGCTACGCTCACAGCGCCCCCTTCCCTCGCGGGGAAGGGGGAGTCCTGGTCTGCCATGGTGGAACAAGATTCGTCGGTGTTGCCAAACGAGATACTGGTATCGTCGGTTGATGAGAACTCCCCCTTCCCTGCGAGGGAAGGGGGCCGGGGGGTTAGGTCAGCATCGTGTTATCAATCAGCCGTGTCCCACCAATCCGCACCGCGAGACTGACGAGCGCCGGCCGGTCGATGACTTTCAGCTCCGCCAGCGTGTCTGAGTCGGCGATGCTGACGTAGTCGATCGTGGCGGTTGGGGCGGTGCGGATCAGGCGGCGCATGGCGCGGCGAATCGCCTCGGCCCGGTACTCACCGGCGGCGAAGCGGGTTTCGGCGAGCTTGAGGGCGCGGGAGAGGACGAGGGCGTGCTGACGTTCGTCTTCTTCCAGGTAGACGTTGCGGCTGCTGAGGGCGAGCCCATCAGGTTCACGGATGATGGGCATGCCGGCGATTTCGACCGGCAGATTGAGATCGATCACCATTCGTCGAATGACGCGTAGTTGCTGCGCGTCCTTGCGGCCGAAGAAGGCGATGCTGGGGCCGGTGATCGTAAAGAGCTTGCAGACAACGGTGGCGACGCCGTTGAAGTGGCCGGGACGTGAGGCGCCTTCAAGTCGAGACGCGATCGGCCCCACGTCGATCGAGGTGGCGAAGCCGGCGGGATACATTTCGGCAGCATCGGGCATGAACAGGCAGTCGACGCCTTCGGCGGCGAGCAGGGCGCAGTCACGCTCGGGGTCGCGGGGATAGCGGGCGAGGTCTTCACGGGGGCCAAACTGGAGCGGGTTGACGAAGATCGTGGCGACGGTGAGGTCAGTGCGGGCGCGTGATGCGCGGACGAGACTGAGATGGCCTTCGTGGAGGTATCCCATCGTTGGGACGAGGCCGACGCAGCCGGTGGTCTGTGATCGCCACGCGCGCATTTCGCCGATGGTGGTGATGATGTTCAAGCTGACCCCTCCCCCGGCCCCTCCCCCCGCTGACGCGCGGAGCGGGGAGCCTGACTCAACCGTGGTTTGCCAGTATTACGGATGTCGGCGGTCTGGCGGGAATACCTAACCCCCCGGCCCCCTTCCCTCGCAGGGAAGGGGGAGTCCTGGTGAGCGGTGGCTGAGTCAGGCACCCTGCTCCGCGCGTCAGCGGGGGGAGGGGCCGGGGGAGGGGTCGTGCCCTACCGTCCGCCGTATGGCGTCAGTTCGCGCTGCATGTCTTCGGGCGCCTCCTGCTACATGCCGAAGCTTTCCAAGGCGGTTGGGAAGGCGCCGCCCTGGACATCCTGCACGTAGGTGGCAGCTGCT
>JBFXAN010000224.1:0-9225 GCA_050184225.1 Dehalococcoidia bacterium
CGGACGCGGCAGACCGGTCAGATATCGGCACAATCTCCTCACACTCGAAGATAACCTAACCCCCCGCCCCCCTACCCGCGCTGGGTAGGGGGAGTTCACGTCAACCGACGATACCAGTATCGCGTTTGTCTGCAGCGGGCCCATCCCAATTCAACCGTCGATGGAGAGGACTCCCCCTTCCCTGCGAGGGAAGGGGGCCGGGGGGTTAGGTATTCCAAGTTCGACGCTCACCGCGCGATCGAGCAATCACGCCTACGCTGAGAGTGGCCATCCGGTATCAGACGTACCGATAATACCTGCACATTCGAGCCCTCTCGGCGCCGGTGAGGTAATGTATGCGCCGCGTGATACCGCTCTGCGTGGCGATCGCACTCACGATCCTGGCAGCATGCAACGACGCGCCACCTGCTGATCGTGCGTCGCCGGAATCGGCGGCTCCAACCCAGACGACACGCACTGCAACGACATCCCCCGCCGCCGAACTGGTGGTCGAAGGCGTGCAGGCGCTGCTCGATCATTACTACCAGCCACCGGACGCCGGACGCCTCTTCGCCGATGCCTGGGACGGAGCGGCGTCGGCCGTGTATGCTGCTGGCGCGAAGGATGTGCCGAAGACCCCGACGTTCCCCACCGACGCGGCAGCCGCCGCCACTCTCTACCGCGATTCGTTCCTTGCGCTCGAACGCTCCGCGGACGGAAGGCTGTCCGCAGCGGCGATAGCAGCAGCGGCGTTGCACGCGCTCGCGGTCGGGCGCGACGACCCGCACACCAGCTATCGCCCACGCGAGTTGGTGCAACGTGACCAGGCAACGCGACAGAGTGACGCCGCCGTCCAGCTGGGCCTCGGCTTCAGCCGCAGCAGCCCGCCGAGCGCCGTCCGTGTACCGCCCGGTAGCCCGGCGGAGAAGGCAGGCCTGCGGGCCGGCCACGTGATCGTTGCCGTGAACGGCACGCCGGTCACACGCGGGGCAGACATCCCGGCGATCGTCGATGTGCGTGCGGGCGTACCCAACACCTTTACGACCCAGGACGCCCAGGGCCGGACCGTAGACCACATCGTCATGCCGGAGCAATACGTGCGGCCGATCGAGGAGCATCGCGTGATCGACGGTCGCATCGGCGTGATCCGCCTGTACGGGTTTCCGGCGACGGAGCAGGTCATCCGGCGGTTGCGGGAGGCATTGACCGAATTCGAGCGACAGGGAGTCGAGGGTTGGATCCTCGATTTGCGCGACAACGGTGGCGGTCCGATCGAGACGGTGATCGCCGTTGCCTCGCTGTTCCTCGACGGCGGTCCGCTCTTCGAGGAACAGCACCGCGGCCAGACACTGCAGACCACCTCAGCCGAAGGTCAGGCGTTTGCAGCGCAGCGGCCGCTTGTGACCTTGGTTGGTCCGGGTAGCTTCTCCGGCGGCGAGATCCTGCCGGCGGTACTCCGATCCAGAGGGCGGGCGGACGCGGTCGGCGAACAGACCGGCGGCGGCTTCGGCAGTTCCGTCGCCGTTCCGCTGTCCGATGGCTCGGCACTCAACGTCACGACGACCGAAGTCGTGATCGGCCCGGACCGGCAGCGGTTGAACCGAGTCGGGCTGACTCCCGATCTGGTGGTGGCGTCGACACCCGAAGACATTGAAGCCGGTCGCGATCCACAGCTGGACGCCGCGCTCCGCCTGCTCGGTGAACAACTCCGGCGCTGACCGCTGCCCCACTTCTCGCCTACGCCGGCGACAGCGCCGGGGACGATGAGCGCGTGCGGATGTTGAAAGCCAGCGTCGCCGCCATCAGCGCGAGGAAGCCGCCAACATAGATGATCAGCGTGTACGAGTCCGCCGCATCATGAATGATCCCGGCCGCTGCCGCGCCGAAGGCGCCCCCGACCATGTGCGAGAAGGAGATCCAGCCAAAGATCGTGCCGACCGAGCGGCGGCCGAACCGGTCGGCAGTCAGCATCACCGTCGGCGGCACGGTGGCGATGTAGTCGAAGCCGTAGACCACGGCAAACAGCGACATCAGCGGCATCGTCGTCACCAGCGGTAGCGCCAGCAGCGAGAGGGCGCGGAAGAAGTAGTAACCGGCAAGCAGCTTGCGCGCCGGGAAGCGATCACACAGCCATCCCGAAGCGATCGTGCCGACGATGTTCATGCCGCCGATGATGCTGAGAATGCCCGCTGCCTGCGCCTCGGTGAAACCGTGCTCAACCGCGTGCGGCACGAAGTGGGTACCGATCAGCCCCATCGTCGTGAAGCCGCAGACGCCGTACGTGCTGGCCAGCAGCCAGAAGTCGCCGGTGCGAATGGCGCGCGACATCGGCGTCGTCCGTGTGTCGACCATCGCCGCCCGCCCCATCGCGCCGCTGCCATACGGCGGCAACCCAACATCGCGGGGACGGCTGCGCATGAAGATGATGCAGGCGGGCAGGGCGACGCAGACGATCATCGTCGCGAGCAACCCGATCGAGGTGCGCCACCCCCACTGGCTGTTCACCCAGACCAGCAGCGGCAGGAAGACAAGCTGTCCCGCGCTCGATGCGCCGCCGAGAATACCGGTGACGAGGCCGCGCCGCTCCTCGAACCAGGTGTTGGCGACGGTCGCGCTCATCACGACGGCAGCGCCGCCCGTCCCCAATCCGACGATCAACCCCCAGAAGACGTGCAACTCCCAGAGGTGGGCGAGAAAGATCGAGAGAATAGCGCCCAGCCCAGCGATCGACAGAAACAGCACCGTCGTGCCCCGCAGACCATAGCGGTCGGTGAGCTTGCCGGAGAGGGGCGCGGCGAGACCGTAGGTGAGCAACGAGAGGGAGAGCGCCAGCGAGATGTCGCCACGGCTCCAGCCGAACTGCGCCTCCAGCGGCCGGATCAGCACCGCCGGCGCCGACCGCACGCCTGCCGCCGTCAGTACGGTGAGGAAGGTAACGCCGACGACAATCCAGCCGTAGTGGATACCGTGCCGCGCCGCCCATGCCGTCGGACTGAACCAACTGCGGCGCGTGCTCTCCGGGGACACCTCGTCGATTGCAGGTGCGGCGACGCCGGTCCCGGTACGCTCCATCGTCTGTCCCCCCGATTGGTTTCTTGAGGATAGCCGATCGAGCGGAACCACGCGGCGTGCCGGTGATCCGGGCACAGAGCACACGCGGCGGTTTCGTGATACAGCCGGATCGTCAACCCGCGGAGAGCGATGGCTGCGCCGAGACGCTGAGCCTATGGCACGGTCTAACGCTCTGGCCGTGGAGGACGGTCAGGTCGCGCCGGTTGGTCCGGCCGCGCTGGCTCAACCGGCCGCGCTGGTTCGGCCGGACGCATCGGCGCTGCCGGCAGGGGCGGTCGCTCGCCGAGGTCGGCACGATACGGCGCGACGGGGTCAGGGACGTAGGGCGCGACGGTGTCGTCGGCGTTGACAACGAGCACCATGATGACCGCGTAGCTCAGCATGGCGAGGCCGGCAAGCGCGGCGACGACGGTGAGCAGCGGGCCACGGAGGTCTCGTCGATGGTGAGCGGTAGGTCGCAGTATCATGCGCTCCATAGTAGCCCCGGCGACGCACGTAGAGCACCCGGCTTCCTGGGATGCGTCACTGGGGGCTGTCCCCCACATGCCGCGTAGGAGTGGGAACGAACCGGCTGAAACTGAAGAGGAGGACGATGTGCGACGGCTTCGCTACCAGGTGGCCACGAGCCTCGACGGATATATCGCCGATCCGCGGGGAGAGACTGGTTGGATCGTCAATGATCCAGATATCGACTTCGCCGCGCTGTTCGCCCAATTCGACACCGCCGTCATGGGACGAAAGACGTTCCTGACCACACTGCAACTGGGCGGGAGCGACCCACTGCCGGGTCTCGACATTGTCGTCTTCTCGCGCACGCTGCGTCCTACCGATTATCCGACCATCGCCATCGTCGACGGCGACCCTGTCAAACACGTCCACGCGCTCAAGGCAACGCCCGGCAAGGACATCTGGCTGTTCGGCGGCGGGGAATTGTTCCGCACGCTCCTCGAAGCCGGCCTGGTCGATACGGTGGAACCAGCCGTTATCCCGGTGCTGCTCGGGGACGGCATTCCGATGCTCCCATCGCCTGCCCGGCGAACCTCATTGTCGCTGAGCAGCCATCACCTGTACCCGAAGTCCGGGATCATGCTACTCGAATACACGGTCGGCTGATGAGCGCGAGTTGTGTCGATGGCTGTGCGTCAGCCGTTGTTCATACCATCGGACAACAACGCGGCACCACGACTCACATCTGCCCCTGATGATCATCGCGGGCTGTTAGCGACGCGTCAGCGTCGGGTGTAGGCAGGTCGAGGAGAATCTGCGCGGCCCCGGCGAGGGTGGTGCGTTCAGCGGGAGAGAGGGCAGCGAAAGCGGCTTGGAGGCGTTCGATTCGGCGGAGGCGGCCCGCTTCGATCAGAGCGCGGCCTTCCTCGGTCGCGGTAACGCGAACAAGACGGCCATCCTGGGCGTCGCGGCTCCGGCGGGCGAGGCCGCGGGCTTCGAGCGCCGTGACAATGCGGGTCATGGTGGGGGTGGCGATCTGCTCGAAGCCGGCGAGTTCGGTTACCGTGTGCGGGCCGGCAAAGGTAAGGATGGAAAGGGCGGAGGCCTGGGCAGTGGGGAGCCCGATCGCGAGATCAACCTTGCGCAGACGGCGCATCAGGTGGACGGCGACCGTGTTCCACCGGAGGGCAAGGTCGCGGGCACCGCTGTCGGCATCGGGGAAGACCGGGGCGGACTGATTTGAGGTTGGAGTCACTTGACGCGCTCGAAGTGCAGGGCTAGGCTGCATGATACTTAGCTATGCTATGGATCGAGAGGAAAGTCTGATGACGGCCGAATCGGCGACGAAGCTCAGCAGCCTGTTTCAAGTTAACATGCCGGTCAAGGACATCGAGCGATCGATCGGCTTCTACCGCGACACATTGGGATTGCCGTTCTACGCACGTCGCGGGAATCTCGCTTTTCTCGGCGTGGGTCGGGTGCGGTTGTTGCTCGAAGTCCTTGAGGAGGAGGGAGGACGGTACAACCATCCCGGCTCGGTGCTCTACTTCTCGGTGACAGACATCGATGCCGCGTACCGGGACCTGATCGGGCGGGATGTGGAGTTTGTTCAGGCGCCGGAGATGGTCTCAAAGAACGATCATCACGAAACCTGGATGGCGTTCTTCAGCGACGGCGAGTGGAATACGCATGCGATCACGGCAGAGGTTCCGATCGTAGGGTAGGGAGAAAGCAGTCTCTACCGCCGCACGAGGTGGTCGTAGCGGCCGGCGAGCGTCTCTCGCCGCGGCACTGTCGTTGTAGCGCCCTGCGCCTGGCGGGCCATATCTTCGAGGACGCCGAAGTAGTAGGCCATCCGGTTCTTCACGCCGCCCTGCGTGCTGACGATCGTCTGGACGCGGCCGAGGGCAAGCTCAGCGATATAGGCGGCGTAGTCTTCGGATATGCCTTCCAGAATGCGGGCCGCACGGCTGCGGTTGGACGGCTTCTTCCGGGACTCACCCAACGCCTCGGAGACGGCGTCGACGACCTGCATCAGTCTCGTCGTGTCGTTCTCCGTCGAGATCACTGTTCTTTTGTTTTCTGTTGATTGTTGTTCTGTTTCTTGTAGGTCACGCTCCATCACCACCGGTGGTGATCCACGATCACCGGGGTAGTCATGCGCTGGTACCACTGATTTGGGGGGGTGGTCCTGCTCTGGTACTACCCTCGGATGGGGGTGGTCACGCAACGAGACTACCCCGCTTTCCTTGAAGCGCAGTTCATAGACGGTCGTCTGGGCGTCACCCTTCGCCGACATCGAACGGATGGCAGTAATAAGACCCTTGTCCTCGAGACCCTTCAGCGCGCGGGTGAGGTTGGTGCGCCCGGCGATACCGCAGCCGTGGTCCAGGCGGCGGCCGTCGCGGGTGGTGATGCCCTTGAGGAACTGGTTGAAGGAGATCGCGTCGGCCCGCTTCTTGAAGCCGAAAGTGCGACGCATGATGTACAGCGCGACGCGCAACTCCGCCTCGGTGAGGTGACACATCACCTCGTCGAAGAACACGTCAGGGATCTGCGTGTAGTTCGGTTCCGCGAACCCCTCGAACCGATAGCCGTCGCGCGCGCTGTCCATGAAGTTGCCCGGAGCGGCTTGACACCGATCCGGGCCTTCGCTACGCTCTGCCTTGCTGAAGGGACGGGCGGTCTGCGGAGCCGGACGGGCGCCAAGGGCCGTTCTTCTTTTTTCGGGGGCTACCGTGCAGGATCGATCAGACCCTACAGGATCGCCTCCGCGCGACTCAAGGCCATCTGCGCGATCGAATAGACTCCTAAACAGATCTTCGGTCTACTAGACCGGATCATGTCGCCGCCCAGCGATCCCCGATCCGCGTCTTCGCCCGCACCGCCCCCTCACCGCGAAGCTCGGCGATCGTCAGCACATGCCCCGTGTACGCCTTCGGCTGCCGCGCCAGCCACAGGCACGCATCCGACATCACCACCGGATCCTCGAACTCGCTCGTCTCGACGCCCGGCAGGGTGTAGGCGTAGCCCTCGCTCCAGACCGACAACTCCAGCCGGATGCAGTTCACCGCGACCTGCTGCTCCTTCAGTTCGTGGGCGAACCCCTCCGTCATCGCCTCCAGCGCCCGCTTGGTCACGGTATAGCTGATCCGCCCGAACTGCGGCGTCACCGATGCGCCGGAGGAGATGTTGATCACGCTGCCGCCGCCCGCCTCCGCCATCCGCGGACAGAAGTAGTAGGTCATGTAGAACGGGCCGTTCACGTTGACGTCCACCGCCAGCCGCCAGCGGCGGGACGGCTGCTCCAGCGTCCGCCCCGGCACCGCGATCGCCGCGTTGTTGATCAGTACGTCACAGCGCCCGAACTCCTCGTAGACCCGATCGGCGACGGCCCGTACCGCATCTTCATCCTGCACATCCAGCGGCAACGACAGCGCCCGCCGCCCCGCCTGCCGCACCATCTCCGCCGTCTCGTCCACCGTCCCCGGCAGCTTCGTCGGCGCATCCGACGTGGATCGCGCCAGGCAGACAACGTCATACCCCGCCCCGGCAAAGTCCACCGCAAGCTGCTTCCCAATACCCCGTGATGCTCCCGTGATCACGGCAACAGGATTCGTCATTGAGATCCCCTCTCTGGATTGGTGTAGTTTTCAGGCTTCAGACGTCGATCCTCAGACTCAATTGGCGCTGATAGCCGCTCCCTATGTAACACCTATACGAACAGCGGCTCCATTGAACGTGACCGCGCCATCGCCTCCATCTCGACATCCGTTGGCCGCTCTTCGAAGCGGGCGGCGGCGTCGAGCACGCGCGGCAGCAGGGTGAGGTCGCCGGCGGTGTTGAGGAAGACGTCGTCGCGGCCGAGCACCCAGTGGACGGCGCGGTCGATATCTTCCTGCTCCTGGAGCGGCTCGTACCAGGTGCGGTGCGTGTGCTCCTTCTCACCCCAGGGCGCCAGCGTGATCCCCTTGATCGTCTGCACGGCGACACCGAGCGCGTCACACTGCTCCACCAACGCCTCGAACTCGACGGCATAGGTCGGGTTCTGCATCATCACGTAGTTGTAGGGCAGGAGCACCGAGTCGAAGCCGAAGCGTTCGAGGCTGCGTCGGTGCATCGTCGGCGCCATCACGCCGTGACCGGTGACGCCGATGTACCGCGCCCATCCCTGGTCACGTGCCTCGATCGCCGCTTCGAGGGCGCCGCCCGGTCCCAGCGCCGTCTCCCAGTCGGTTTCGTCGACGAGGTTATGCAATTGGATCAGGTCGACATACTCCACCCGCAGCCGTTCGAGCGATTGCTGGATCTGGTCGCGGGCTTCGGTATACGTCCGCTGATTCGTCTTCGTGGCGAGGAAGACCCGGCCGCGATGGTGTTCCATCCAGGGACCGATGCGCAGTTCCGAGTCGCCGTAGCTGGCCGCCGTGTCGATGTGGTTGACGCCGTACTCCAGCAGCAGATCCAGCGCCTCGTCCGCCTCTGCCTGGGAGACGCGTCCCAGCGCGGCGGCGCCGAAGATCGTGCGCGTGCTGGCGTGGCTGGTGCGGCCGAACTTCATCCGAGGGATCGCCATGACGCTGCCTCCTCACGTGAATGGGAATCACCACCACGGCGCCAAGTATCTCCGTGTCTTGGCGCCGTGGTGTGATGATGGTACGTGGTGTCAGTTAGAGTACACGGTACTGATGCGGTCCGAAATCGGCCTCATAGAAGGGCGACACCATCCGTCCTGGCGGGATGATCGCGTCGATGCGCTCGCGGTCCTCATCGGAGATCGTCACCTCCAGCGCGGCGAGGTTGTCCTCCAGTTGCTCCATCGTGCGCGGACCAATGATCGGGCTGGTGATCCCCGGCTGCTCGATGCTCCACGCCAGCGCCAGTTGCGAGAGGGTACACCCCTTCTCCTGGGCGAGCGTCTCCAGCCCCTCGATTACGTCCCAGATCCGGTCGTTCATCCGCCGCTGCTGCGCCGCGTTGCGGCCCGGCTGGGCGAAACGGCTGTCCTCCGGCAGCGGCTCGCCGCGACGGTACTTGCCCGTCAGTAGCCCACCACCGAGCGGGCTCCAGGGGATCAGCCCGATGCCGAAGGTCTGCGCCATCGGCACGAGCTCGCGCTCGATCCGCCGGTCGAGCAGGTTGTACGGCGGCTGCTCACAGACGAAGCGGTGCAGCCCCAGTTCCTTCGAGATCCAGAGCGACTCCACCAGTTGCCAGGCCGCGTAGGTGCTCGTGCCGATATAGCGCACCTTGCCGGAGCGGATCAGGTCATCCATCGCCCGCAGCGTCTCGTCGATCGGGATGTCCGACTGCGGACGATGAAGCTGATAGAGGTCGATATAGTCCGTCTGCAGACGGCGCAGGCTCGCCTCGCACTGCTCGACGATATGACGGCGGCTGTTCCCCTTTGCGTTGGGATCGCCCTCCGCCATCACCCCGTGCACCTTGGTGGCGAGCACCACCCGGTCCCGCCGCCCGCTCCGCTTCAGCGCCTCCCCCGTGACCTCCTCACTGCGCCCTCGGCTATAGACGTTCGCCGTATCGAGAAAGTTGATCCCAGCATCGAGCGCCCGGTCGATGATTGCCGCAGACTCGTCCGCATCGGTCCTGCCGCCGAACATCATGCACCCAAGGCACAGGCTGCTGACCTGAACACCGGTCCGTCCGAGTGGACGATAAGAAGGCATAGGAGCGTCCTTTCGAACCCCTCCCCCGGCCCCTCCCCCC
>JBFXAN010000225.1:0-9147 GCA_050184225.1 Dehalococcoidia bacterium
CCTTACCCCCGACGCGCCGGCGGTGGCTTCCCAATAGCCTGGGCCTCTATCAAAGCCGGGGCGGTGCACGAGGATGGGAATCAGGAGTTGGCTGGATTGTGAGGTTAGCATCACCCATCCGGTAGGCCCGGTGTCGCATCCGAACGAGAGGCGACTTGCTGGCCCAGGCTCACAATGGCAAGTGCGTTACCGACGGCGAGAAATCCTCAATGGCAGAGTGGCGCGTCAGCCAATGCAATTTTGTGAAGGACGTCACCTAAAGAGTCGAACTATGAGAGGGAATGCAGTAAATCTACACCGCTTCGGTTTCTCATCCCAAAGGAACAACCTCTAGATAACGGATTCTGCTGGAGAGATCGGCCATAATGCGGCTACATTCGGGCACATGAACCTGTATCGCTTCTCTTGACCAGCGCTGCGCCGGGCCGATGATTCCGATCACAGCAACAAGTTGTCCATTTCGATTTTCCACTGGGAAGGAAATGGCGTTGAAGGGGTAGTTTGGATACACTGCTATACAATAGCCGTTTTCTCGCGCACTTTGTATTTCTTTCATCATATGATCTGGGCTTGCAAATTCCTTATCTTTGACGCCATCACCGGAGTGACGCATGAAATAGTCATGAATTTCATCATCATGTTTGTGTGCCAGGAATATGACACCGCTTGATGATGGAATTTCAAAGAATGATCTTGATTTACCAATCGCCGCCACTGTACGTCTATCATGTCTCGATAATGACTGTTCTACGCCGATGAAATAATCTCCAAGTCCAATATAAAGTACAGCTGTTTCACCGGTGACGTCGCGTAGCTGGCGGAGGAATGGGATTGCCTCTGACCGAATATCCAATTGACTCAAGACACTCAAACCGAGCTCGAGGATGCGGCCACCCAACCGATAGCATTCTCCATCGGTCACCACGAACCCAGTCGTGACAAATGACTGCAACAGACGGTGGGTCGTGGTCTTGCTCAGTCCGAGTTTGCGCGAAAGCTCACTGACCCCAATGGCATGGTCAGTTTCACCCATTGCACGCAGGAGCGCGGCCGCTCGCTCTACGACTTTGGATCGAGATCGTTCGTCCATTTGCAACGCCTTTAGTCCAGTCACCGGAACACTGACTTCGAAATGTATCTGGTGGGGCGCCTAGCACCCCAGACTAACCACCGAGATGGTGCTCCGATTGTTGTGACTACCCTCGATAGCTACAAGTTCTTTTGCACCGTTCCGACGTGAGCACAATGGTCGTCGCTGGATGGCTGGCCGGCGAACCGACCGACCTCGAGATAAAGTGAGGTGCTCGCGTCACAGACTCGACCTGGGCTTGACAACCCTTCCCACGGGAATCATATACTACGGCGCGTCTGCCAGATGCACGAACCTTACATCAGCTATTAGGTTTTACGAATCTGATGCTTTCAATCCGCCTAATGCGGTTAGGCGTCTGGGAGGTGCCGCGTTCCCGCGTGTAAGTGGGTGAGTTCTTGGTCGGCGTCAGCCTGGTGCTGGGTCTCCTCACGCCCTTGGGGGCGATTGGCGGCATCTTTCTCAACATCAATTACCTGCTCCTTGCTGGGCTGCGCGATCAGGGTGAACAGGGGCAAAACTTGATGATGATTCTCATCCAGGTGGTCGTGGTCGGTACTGGTGCGGGCAGCACTTGGGGGGTCGATGCACTTTTCACCTAGGGGACAGTACTCCAGGCACGCACGTATGTCCGCCGCGATGGGCCGCTCCTCTGGCTCATCGAGTTGACGTGGGTGACGCGGAGCCTCCCGTACTCAGTCGCCCTCCTTGACTGGCTGTGGATGGAAGTCCGTGATTTTGGCCAACAGTTTGTCTTGCGACCGGCCGACGTCCGCGATGGTCAGGCTGCCTGCATCAGACTCGTCGATGCGAGGTCGGTGACATCAATTGTTGATGGCGTTCCGGAGTCATGGCACATCGTCCGTTGGACCCACTCGGCATGCAAACGATGATCATCGGCGCCGGTTGGTGCCCCCGTTCATTCCGAGAACGATGAGGTTGTCCAGTCCCGACGCGAAATCGTCGAGGGCGATGAAGCGCCAGTGGCGGGCGCTGAGGGGCAGCAGCTGTAAGAGGGTGTCCCATTCCTCGTGTTCGAGCACCGCCACGGCGACCACCAGCCGTGCACCGCCTCCTTCCTCCACGGCTCGTAGCGCTTCTCGCACTGGTATCATGTCCGACGCGCCATCGGGCGCCGGCGGCAATGGCTCGCCTCTCCGAAGTGCGCGCTCCTCAATGTACATCCGCTCGGCGATACCAGGTGCGCAGCGGCGCCGCACGGCACCAAGATCGGTCAGGGCCTGCACACAATTGCCCCCGACGAATGCAAACCGACCGATGGTCTCATCCTTGAGCAGATGCAACCATCGTGGTTCCGCAGAACCACACGCATCGCAGGCGAGGGCATCGTCGTCTTCGCCGGGTCGCAGGGCAACGTGGTGGCGGACAACCGGCTGGGTCCGGCCAGCGGTGCGCCGGCAGGCAGTCCGGTGGCCGGTGTTTCGGCGAGCATCTTCCCCGACACGACGACGGCGAGCGGCACGGCGGAGCGGCCGCTGGTGGCGATCGACTGTCTGGATGCGACGGTGGGGGAGGGAACGGCCGGCACCGCGAACCAGTGGCAGCGGAACAGCGGGCTGACCGCGATCCCGACCGGCCTCCGCGGCCAGAGCTGAATCGGGGACGAGCGGCCGCGTCCCGACCGCACCGGCGCTCGCAGATCGATCGTCAGCCTGTTGAGACGCTCGCGATCGACGCCGGCGACGGACCGCGATGGGCGACGCGCCGACGGATTGAGCATTCGTCCGCATGTGGAGGGAAACGTTGGCGGTGGCTGACACTGCCGCTGACCGCCTGGAGGGTGCGGCGGGCGTTTGATTGTTGTGCTTTTGTGGTGGGGTGCGGTTGCTGAATCTGGGGCGGTTGATTGATTGGGCGGGGCAGGTTCGGCGGGAGGGGGAGATTTTGATCGTTTTATTGATCGCTTGGGCGGGAGGGCGCGCGGGGCGGCGGGGCGGCGGGGCGGTGGGGGTTGCGATGGGGAGGAGGGCAGGCATGACGGCGTGCTCCGCGCGTGGATGAGCAGGACGATAGGGCACGGGGGTGCGGTGCGTCAACGCGGGGGCGTCACTCGGCGGCGGGGGTTTTTGCCGGCGGGGTGGATGGCGGCGCGGGCGTTGGGGGCGGGCGGGTTACGGGAGCAGGCTCAGGGGCGGACGGCCTGGACGGTGAGCTTGTTGCCCCAGCGGCCGACGGCGCGATTGGCGATCTGCCAGCCGGAGCGGGTGAGGGGGAAGAGGGCGGGGCGGCTGAGGGCGGCGAAGAGGGCGCCCGGCTCGTGGCGGTAGTACATGGCGTAGCGTTCAGCGCGGAGGGGGCGGAAGCCGCTGCGCTGGAAGAAGGCGGCGACCTGAGCGGGGGTGAGGCGGGCGACGCGGTTGCCGGCCTCTTCGCGTTCGAGGGCGAGGCCGAGGCGGACGGCGAGGGCGGTGGCGGCGGCCTTGGCCGGCTCGGTGACGGAGACGGCGCGGGCGGCGACGCGGGCCATTTCGGCGAGGCCAGCGGCGGGGCGTTCGAGATGGTGGAGACCGTCGTGGACGTAGACGAGGTCGACGGCGCGGTCGGCGAAGGGGAGGCGCTCGACATCGGCGACGAGGGGGACGATGGGGAGGCGATAGCGGCGGGCGCGCTCCTGGACGCGGCGGGCGGCGCCGAGGGAGATATCGGAGGCGATGACGCGGGCGCCGGCGCGGGCGAGGTATTCGGCATCGAGGCCGGAGCCGCCGCAGACGGTGAGGGCGGTGGCGCCGGGGAGGATGGGGGCGAGGGCGGCGACGCTGCGGCGGAACTTTTCGCCGAGGAGGAAGCGATAGAGGGCGGGGGCGCCATGGGGGCGGGCGATCTCGAACTCGGCGGCCTCCTCGCGGTCGAACCAGGCGGCCTGCTGCTGTTTGTGGTCGTGGGCGTGGTCGTGACCATGACCGTGGCCGTGGAGGTGTTCCAGTTCATCGTGGTCGGCGGCGGACTGGTCGATGAGGAGGACGGGGATGCCATCGACGACGGGGAAGGCATGGGGGCAGGCATCGCAGCGGGCCTCCATCTCCGACCAGCGCAGGGCAGCCCGACAGGCGGGACAGACAAGTAATTGATGCAGATCCACGGTCAAATCTCCACTCATACGTCGAGCGCGCACTACATCGGATGTGCCCGGTCGAGACATCGATTACTGCGCGGATGCATTGAGCGCTGATTCACTTGTTGTTTCACGAAATCGAGGCCGGACGGGACGTGCGGGCGCGCCAACGCACACGGTGTTTGGCGGTAAGTCGGTGGTGACCACGGAACACGCACCGACAATGCAGCCTTTGCCAATCCGCACGTTGCCGATAATCGTCGTTCTAAAGCCGATCAGGTTATCACCTTCGATGTACACTATCGACGGTTCGTTTCTGCCTTGCCAGTAAATCGAGGAAGACGGGTCATCAAAGCTATGATCATTTCCGATTATGGCGACATGGCTTGAGAAGAGAACATCCGGCCCAACGGCTACATTTGCCTCAAGATGGAATCCGCGACCGACGGCGACGTTCTTGGAGAATCGGGCGAAGTCAGGCGGCAGAAGCACCGTATTCGCGCCAAAGAACACATTCTCACCGACCTGGAGCTTTCGACCGAGCATCAGTTTGAGCCGCCAGTAACGGAGGTTGCGGACCAGTGTTCTCACGTGGACGAGTGGTGCCGGAATCGGACGATCGGGTCGTCTTCTCATCACCGTCCCCTTGCAGCCTGGATGATTCTGCTCGCCATCAGGTCTGCTGAATATCGCATGGCGCAGTCCCGGGCGATGGCATCACGGGCCGCGATCCAGCGGTCACGTTCGTTCCATACTCCGACGAGCGCGTCGGCCAGCGCCGACGGGTTGTCCTCATGGAACATCAGGGCATTCTCTCCTTCTCTGGCAGCCTCAATTTCCGGGCCATGCGGCTCGTTGCGGGCGATGATCATGGGCACGCCGAACGAAAGACTTTGTGTTATCGAGAGGCCGGCATTTCCGGGTGAAACCCCAGCAATCGAGCGAGCGAAGAGCGTTTTGAGGGCGGCGGGGTCTGCTACATGGCCCGTGAACTCAACGCGACCGGAGAGCCCCGCCTTATCCGCGTGTCGCTCTAACTCACCCCGGGCTGGTCCCTCTCCTACGAAAATGAGCCGGCTCTCTTCGGGCAGCCGACCGACCGCCATGGCAAACGCATGCAATAGGAGTTCCGGCTTCTTCGCCGGAACCAAGCGGCCAACGTAGATGAAGGCTGCCGGGGATTGATCGCTTGTAACCGCTCCGATCTCCGCCACGGAATATAGTGCGTTCGGCGCGGCGATGATGGATACACCTGGCATCCATTCGCGCAACTCACATGCTTGGGACTCCGTGTAGACAATCATGCCGGAACCAAGGCGGCCCATGATCTGCCGAAGCCAAACGGTCTTCTTCTGACGGCCAGCGCGGGGCCACGCATGACCCCATAGAACGCTGCGGCGACCGAGCAGCCTCCGGGCAATGAGGAGAACCCACACCGACAGAATTCGCGGGTTGAACTCCAGAATGGCGACCCGCGCCCGGAGCAACTCGCGCCACATACCGGTCTGCCAGAGCAATCTCCGGCCGAACAGAAAATGATTCTCGACGATCGTCAGATTCTCGCCGATGTCGACTCGCGTTTTTGTCGTCGGTTCGAAATACTCAGCACCGGCAAACGCATGAAACCTCTGACCCAGCGTTCGAACTATTATGTCGAGAACGGCTTGTCGATAGTCGCCGATCGCGGTCTGAAGCAGGACGAGCGCGTAGTTTGAGCCGTTTGTGCGAGCGACACCGATGCTCCTATGAGGGCGTTGCATTATCCTCGGCACCCCGCAGCACTGTGCAGCCCTGGCACATGTATGCTTCTCATGATACGTGCGCTAGCCCGCGCACGGCCGCGGTTTCAGGCCGGCCAATCCCGCGGTAGAGGACACCTCGCGCACGCAATCGTTCGCGGTTCAAGGCATTGCGTCCATCGATCACGACTCGAATCCCGGCATCGGCAAAGGAATCTTCCATGCCTAGGAACTGACGGTGAGCCGTGCAAAGTACAATCGACCTTGCACCATCGAGTGCTTCGTCAAGGGTCTTGACGTCGCTCAAATCAAGCCGATGCGGATCGAAGACGCGGACATCGAAGCCTCGTTTGCGTAATTCAGCGACCACGGCAAACGATGGACTCTCACGCGTATCGGCAACGTTGGGTTTGTAGGCCACGCCGAGCACCGCCACCGGCCCCTGGCGTACATCTGGTGATGCGGACGCTTCGTCTAACAGATCCACGGTAAACGCGGGCATCGACTCATTGATCTCTCGCGAGAGCTTGAGGAACCGAGGTACGACTCCGCTCTTCTCCGCAGCCTCGACGAGATAGTACGGATCGACGGGGATGCAATGCCCGCCAACACCGCAGCCTGGATCGTGGCGCATGAAGCCATACGGCTTGGTGGCGGCTGCATCCAGCACCTCCGCCACGTCGATATCCAAGTGCTGCGAGATGACGGCCATCTCATTGACGAAGGCGATATTGATATCGCGGAAGGAGTTTTCAACGATCTTCGTCATTTCGGCCGTCTTCAAGTCACTGACGATATGAGGAGGAACATCGAGGAGACGACTATAGAGGGTTGCAGCATCGTCAAGCGCATCGGCTGAATTGGCCGCAAGGACGCGGGGCACGGCTGCCAGAGAGACATCGCGTCCAGGATCAACTCGCTCGGGGCAGTGCGCGATGCGCGGTTGATCAATCCAGTATTGGAGCAGGCGTGCGACGATCTTCTCGCAAGTGCCTGGAGCGACGGTGGACTCCACGATAACCGTGGTTTCTGGGCGAAGGTGCGGTCCGATCATCGTGCAAGCAGACTTTAGAGCAGCAAGGTTCGGCATGTGTGCGTCGTCGACCGGAGTCGGGACGGCGAGCACCACCCAACGCGCACCCGAGACAACGACCGCGTCCTGCGTTGCGCGGTATGGTTTGACCGCGAGTTGCCTGATCCGCTCAGCACTAATTTCCACGCCCTCTGTTGCGATGCCGCGCTGAAAGGCCAGATCGGCAAGCGCCTCACCGACGTACCCCATCCCAATTATCACGAGTCGTTCGTCCATTGCCACTTCCCTCCATACGCCACAGGGTTACTCCTGATTCCGATGCGATCCCACCTCCATGTTCAATCAATCATGGCCCGAATTTCCGCGCGATGCATCCGGCTACATGAGATTTCCTCAAATTGCGCGGGCCTTCCCTGCATGAATGATCGTACGCCGGCGACTTGACCGCTGCGTAGTGCCAATCTTTGTCGATGCCGCCACCCCCACAAGGGATGGGATCAAGAAGTACAGGAACCAAGAGAATGCGGGCATAAATCCGGCCCGAATAATGATCGGCAAAAAGACTATCCAACAGCTTGCAGTGACGACCGTGACAAATCCGCGGTCCGCTTTTACCCTGGTCCAGATCCAGGCAGACCAAGCGCCTAGCGAGGTCATTCCAAGTATCATCCCGAAATACCAGAGATCTTGATAGAAGGTGCCAATTACGGATGAATCAGGGCATAACCCGCCTGCTACAGTACGACACGGCAATCCGAATGCGTCAATTAGCATCTGATCTCTCGCAGATTCGGGTTTCCAAGGAAAGACTGCGGAGGGAATCGGTGCCAACAATAGGTCACCAAATACTGCTCCTCCAAAGTAGAAGTCTTCCGGATTCTTTAAGATCTCCACTTCCACGGCTAGCATCGATATCATTTCTGTATCAGGCCCGGTAATGAATTGTTTCCAGGCATCCAGTGGGCTAGTTAAAAAGTCTTGGAGAATTGGCAGCGCCCCGCCTGCCTGTTCTCTCGCACCACTCGCTCTGGCGTATGGTATGGCTGCAAGTAAAATCAGTATCACTGGAGCAACTAGCATCACGGTTTTTCGAGATGGCCTCCTTCCGTGCCTCAAATAATAGACGGCAAGCGGGATTGCCACCGATGGGATAATGAAACGCCGATTTCCTAACAGAGAGAACATCGCAACTGGGAATGCTATCAGTGTTACAATTTTGATGATGTCACCAATCTTGAGTTTTGGCCTGGTCGCGATTATGACAATCGCAGCGCAGGATGTTAGTAATGGTGACACGGATAGGTATGCCGACGTTCCTGCAGTTGCATCAACCAACTCAAGAGATCTGCCCGCTGCCATGAGTCTCAACGTTTGAACAATCGATCCACTAATAGATAAGTGAAGCGTAAACAGAAATACCGCCACTGCGGACATAACAACCACAACAGCTGAAGCGGTGCTTCGATAGTTCGACTCTGAGACCATTTCACTAGTAGGCGTAACTTTTGATTTCTTGAAAGCCAGTTCATATCCTAACACGAATGCTAGTGTGCCTATCAGTCCCATTACGATGGTTGTTCTAAAGTATTGACCAACATCATGGCCATAGTAGACTGCTCCGTTTTCGGTCAACATCATTGACAGCGGCCGAATTCCAAACAGGATGGCGAGTGTTAATGCTCCGGATACTATCGGTTCGAGTAAATCCAATGATCGAGCCACTGCTCTCTTGGCTATTGGTGCAGCGGCAACACTAATGGTAGTGATGGCGATCAGCGCGTCAATTTCTACGGTCATTCGAACCGACAGCATCGCTACTACCAATCCGGTTATCACCGCTACTATTGAAACGATTAGTGCCGAGATAGCCTTACGCTTGACGCCTCGCTGATACATCTTGGTCCATACCAGATGGTATCGAACAGACCATTCGGCAAGTGAAGCGGCCGAGATCTGCGGTATTTCCTTTCGGCCTGACTGAAGCAAGATGATAGCTGCACCAAGGCTCACCGCAGCAGCGGCGACGAGAGCTAGAGCTATTCCCTCAAGTCCAAGTAACGGTCCAAGAATACCGAGTGCTGGCAGCAGCGCGAGCCAGGCTACAATCTCTGCGATCGATCCCAGAGTCGGATATCCGGCACCCCGTGCCGCATCTGACAAGACTCGTCGGACACCGAGCAGAAGACCACTGAGCAAGAGTATTCTCGCGATC
>JBFXAN010000226.1:0-9031 GCA_050184225.1 Dehalococcoidia bacterium
GGAAGGGGGTGCCTAATGCAACCGCGTGTGCCAGTATCGCGTCTGGGAACACCGACGACCCTTGTTCAACCATCGCTGACCGAGGACTCCCCCTTCCCTGCGAGGGAAGGGGGCCGGGGGGTTAGGTATGCCCTCTCATCGCCGCAGCAGCGGCAGCCGAAACAGCGGCACGTCGCTGCCTGGCGGAATGCGAAGCAAGGTGAGCTCCTCGCCGTTGAGATCAACGCCGCTGTCCCACCACCACTCACCCTGCACCGGCTCGATGCCGTAGATGTCCCGCGCGCCGGTCTGAGCGACACCGCTTCCACCGCTGTTCTGCACCTGCGTGCTCGTGCCCGTCGCCTTCCGCGTCTGCAGCACCATGATCCCACTGGCCGCATCGCTGGGATAGTCCACCACACACTCGACACCCTCGACACGCGGAATCTCGACGGTGTATGAGACCACCACGCGGCCTGATGTCTCCGCTTTGATGGTTCTCGGTTGAAGTACGGTCTTGACACCGGGGCAGCCGTTCGGCGTGAGATCCCATTCAACCCGGCCGGCGTTCACAAGCTGCTTCTCCTCGCCTGGCGCCAGCAGCGGCGGACCGATGGGCGCGTCGCCGCTGCGCGGAGTGGCCGATTGCGGCCCTGCCGTTGCGGCCGCACTGGTCACCACGGCCGCCGCCGTACCGTCAGTGAAGGCGCCCGTGTTGGCCTGGGTCTCATCACCGCCGTCACGATTCAGCAATACGACGGCGGCGATCGCCCCGCCGATCAGCACCGCCGCCACGATCCCGAGGAGCGGCAGGAGCCGCTGGTTGCGCCGGTGCGGCTGCGTTGCTGGTTCGACCGCGGCGGTGGCAGACGCCGCCAGAGTGGTTTGGCCGGACGGTGGTTCCGCGACAGGCGTCGATGTGGCCTGTGCGACCTCGCTCGAATCAGTCAAGCGCGGCTGAATGATCGTCCGCACCAGGCCGTCCGCGGAGACCTCGGTTGGGATCGTCCCGCTCGGCAGATCGGCCACCTTCCGTAACGCCTGCACCAGCTCGCGCGGCGTCTGGTAGCGTTCATCGGGGTCCTTGGCGAGACAGCGGGCGATGATCTCCTGGAACGCCTCGGGTACATCACCGGTCAGTGGTGGCGCCGGCTCTGTTTCGTGCTTCTTCATCAAGGCGAGCGGTGTCGCCGCCTGAAACGGCAGATGCCCCTCATACATCTCATAGAGGATCACGCCGAGCGAGTAGATATCCGAACGGATGTCGCCCTCACCGGCGCCGCGTTCCGGCGCGCAATACTCCGGCGTACCCATGAAGACACTGGCTGAGGTCACATTGGCGAAGCCTTCGCCCTTGGCGATGCCGAAATCCAGCACCTTCACCTCACCGTCGACCAGCTTGATGTTCTGCGGCTTCAGATCGCGATGGATCACCCCCTTGGCATGTGCCGCATCCAGCGCACGCGCCACCTCCAATCCCACCGCGAGCGTCTCCGCCAACGAAAAGCGACCCTGTTGCCGGGCGATGTCGGCCAGCGTCTCGCCCGGCACATACTCCATCACCAGGTAGGGCACGCCCTCGTGCTCGTAGAAATCGACCACCCGCACGACGCGGGGCGAATAGACGGAGGCGGCGATCTGTGCCTCCCGCCGCAATCGCTCCATATACTCGACATTGCGGGCGAGGAACGTGTGCGGCACCTTGACCGCGACTTCACCGCCCGTGCGGAGGTCAGTGGCGCGATAGACACTGCCCATCCCGCCGATGCCGATCTCCTCGGCGATCAGATACCGATTGGAGAGGATTGATCCTTGCATTGTCGTCAGTATATCGAGCGGCACCCGTCACGTGGGGCCATCACCCGGCATACTGAAAACGAAGACCGTCGCGTCCCGTTTCAACGGACCGCACCACCTCCCGGTCGCAACGCCGAGAGAAGGAGTCGCCATGGTACTCAAAGATCAACTCAACGATGACCTCCGTTCGGCGATGCGTGGTGGTGATGACGTGCGGAAGCTCACCCTGCGCGGACTGCTCGCGGCGGTGCGTAGTGCCGAAGACGCCGCCGTCAAGTCGCGCCTCGATGCCGCTGGCGCCGCGGCGCGCGATGACGGCGAACGGCTGGTTGTCGACTTCGGCGACGATGAAGTGATCCAGGTGATCCGCCGCCAGGTCAAGCAACGTCAGGACAGCATCGAACAGTTCGAGAAGGCGGGCCGTCAGGATCTCGTCCGGAAGGAATCCGCGGAGATGGCCGTCCTCCAAGCATATCTCCCGCAACAGATGGGGCGCGATCAGATCGAACAGGAGGCGCGGGCGGTGATCGCCGAAACCGGCGCCACCGGACCGGCCGACAAGAGCAAAGTCATGCCGGTGCTGATCAAGCGGCTGGCCGGCAAGGCCGACGGCCGCGAGATCAACGCCGTCGTCACCCAACTCCTCGCCGGATAGAGCCCGCGGTGATCAGCGACTGGCCGGACGCTGTTTGAGCCAGCGGGCCAGCTCGTCCCGATCGAAGGCGGGCCATGGTCGTCGGTGCGCTGGACCGACGAGCCACATCCCCTGACCGGCGTCGGTCGCGCCGCCGGCGATCCACGCGTCGATGCGCCCTGCGTCGAGCGCCGTCATCGCCTCTTCGACATCGGCCGCGGCTACCGCGGCGATCAGACAGCCCGACGCCAGCAGGCCGAGCGGGTCCAGCCCCAGCGCCGCGCACACGGCGTCGGTTTCCGGGAGAACCGGCAGGCTGCCCGCATCGATCGTTATCCCGACGGCGGACGCCTCCGCCATCTCGCGCAGGGCGGTCGCCAGTCCCCCCTCCGTCGCGTCGTGCATCGCGTGGACCGGCACCGCATCGCGCAGCGTCCGCGCCGCTCGAACGACGCTGATACCCGGTTCGGTGAGAAGGCCCGCCGCCCGCCGCAGGACGGGCTCCGACACGCCCGCCGCCCTCAGCGCATCCCGCGCTTCTCCAGCGAGGATCGACGTACCCTCGATCGCGATCCCGCCGGTCACGATGATCCGGTCGCCCGGCCGCATGCCCGCGCTCGTAATCACACCATCGGGGTCTGCCTCGCCGAGCATCGTGCCGCTGATAATCGGACGGTCGATGCCGTAGGTCACCTCCGTATGGCCGCCCACCAGCACAACACCCAACGGCACGCAGGCACGGGTCAGGTCATCGAAAATGCGCGCGACCGCTGCCTCCTCGATTCCCACCGGCAGCAGCATGGTCACGACCAACCAGCGCGGATCACCGCCCATCACGGCGATGTCATTCGCGTTGACATTGACCGCATACCACCCGGCCCGGTCGTTCGGAAACGTGATTGGGTCGGACGTGACGATCAGCGCGCGCCCGCCGATCGTGACCGCCGCCGCGTCTACGCCGGGTCGCGCCCCGACCAGCACCCGCGGGTCACTCGTGGGCAGACCATCGAGCAGTCGTGCCAGCAGCTCCGCCGGCAGCTTTCCCAGTGATAGTCGTTTCGTCACTCAATCAATACTCACACCGATGCCTGGGAGCGCGGGCATCCTGCCCGCGGGTTCACGCAACGTACATGCGGATACGCGGCCGGCACTCCCAGAACCGTGTATCCGGCCGAACTGTATCCTACACACCGGCGGGGCCACGGTCAGCGGCTGGGAACCGCTTCGGGTAGCTCGCGCAAACCGCCGATCACCAGCCGCTCCGGTGTGGCCGTGTCCCCGTTCCGGCTCACCAGCACGGTCTGCGCGCCGGCCGCCGCTGCCCACGAGAGCGCGAGCGCGTTGTCGTCTACGACCACCGCATCGACAGGACGGACACCGGCATGGGCAAAGATGCCTTCGTAATAGGCCGTGCCCTCCTTCGGCGTGTCGATCACATCCGGCCCATACAGCCCGACAAAGCAATCGCGTACGCCCATGCCGGTCAGATACCCGTCGAGTTCGTCGGATACCTCGCCCGAAGCGGTAAACATCCGATCGCCGCGGCTATGCAGTGTGCGGATCGCCTCGACGACGCCGGGAAGGGCGGCGCGTACCCGCCTGGTTACAAACCCGGTCGCACGCCGCGCGAGGATGGCGCACTCCTCAACCTCTGGCACCGGAACACCAACCCGCTCGCACATCTCGCGCGTCCAGGCGATTCGGTAGCCGTGCAGCCATTCGTTGAAGCCGGCATCGACGCGCCCAGACATCGTCCGACGGTAATCGTCGAACAGCGCGGTCGCGACCTCCCGATTCGCCTCACCCCACGCGTCAGGATCGCCACCGAACAGAGGCACGAAGAACTCACCCACCAGCCGCTGCCACTGCGGCCCCCGGATCTCGTTGTCGTTCATGACGCCGCCGTCGTCGATGAACAGGGCACGTGGTGTCGCCATCGATCCGCCTCGAAAGCCTCAGATGTGACGGGCAGCCGTTCGATGATACCTCACCAGATGCCCAGGAACGCCATCCCGATCTCAAATGCAATCAGCAGGATGATGATCCATTCCAGCGAGGCCGAACGATCCGAATCGGCCCGCTCGTGTAGCATCGTGTAGCTCTCCCGTAGCAGGTTCAACCGGTGCTCGACCTCCGACCGCCAAAGACCGGTGCGCAGCACGCCGAGCGCCGCGCTGTACAGGCGGTTCCAGTAGACGTCATCTGTCACCTTGAACGCATTATCGAGCCGCTCCGTCACCTCCGTCAGTTCGATCACCAACTGCTGCACGTCGTTGAGCAACGCGTTGTATCGTCCGACGAGCGGAATGTACAGGCGCCGCCGCGCCGCCGTGATCCGGTCGTTCAGTCCAAAGACCTCCGCTTCGAGCCCGGCATCATACGACCGCAGCAAGAGCAACTCGACGTTGGCGAACTCGAGCAGGTCCAGCGCCGTTGCCGCCGCCTCAGCGTCCGGCTCGACCACCAGCGCGCCGTTCCAGCTCAGCAACGCCAGATCGACGGCCGGCTCGTAGCTCATCCGCGTCACCGTCGCGTAGGTGTCCGCGCTCAAAGTCCGCCGTTCGCCCAGCAACGCCGACCGCACCAGCGGATCGTCGCCGAGCGCCGCCGCGCGGCCTTCCGGCGCCAGCCGCTCGACCATCAGCACCGAGTAGTCCTCAACCAGTGCCGACCGCTCCGGCCGCTCGATCGCCGGCCGGATCAGCGACTCGATCTCGTCGATGCCGGCCCGAAAGTGGGCCTCCAACGGCTCCGGCGGTTCCTGCGTCGCCCCGAACAGGTCGGCGATCCCCTCCCACGGCATCGCGCCGGAGAGCGGCAGGCTGAGCGCCAGCGTCACCGCGCCCAGATCATAGACGCTCGCACGCAGCGTCCCCTCCAACCGCAGTCCCGCCAGTTCGACGGCCGCTGGTCCCAGACCGACCCAGAGCGGCGGCTGCGCGATCTCGATGCTGCTCGATTGGCGCACGCGACCCGGCGTCCGGTGCCGCCCCATTCCCGCCGTCACCAGCGCCTCGGCCCGCTCCAGATCGATCGCGTACCCCACGTCATAGAAGCGGAACAACGTGAGCGTTGCCGCCGTCACCTGCGGCAAGGCCGAATGTGGTAGTTCATGGGTGCTTCGGTCTGGCTGCTGCGTCGTCATAGCAATCGTTCCACCAGACTACTGCGTCAGCCCCAACGACGACATCACTCCCTCTCCCACCACCTGGGAGCGCGGACATCTTGTCCGCACGGTCGCTCGTCACCGATGCGGACCCGCGCTCCCAGGAAGCCGCATTCCCGTGTTTCGCTACTCGACGGTGAACTCCTGGATCATGCCCAGGTCCGCGTGCGGCCGGCCGCTGCCCGGATCGGGGATCAGGCAGATCGCCATGTAGGCGCCCGGTTCAAGGTCCAGATGCAACCAGCCGCTCGCATTCGGATCGAGTGCCTGCATTCCGCCCGCCGGTGCAAAGGGCGGCGGTCCCTGCGGCTCGTGAAAGTAGTCGAGCACATCGCGCACCGTCGTGCCCTCGGCCGGCTTCACCACGCCCATCTCGTGTACCTGCGGCCCCGCATTGATCACCTTCAGCGTCGCGTCGCCCGCCATCGACTCCGGTAGCGTGAAACCGAAGTCGCGCAACGTCACCTCGTCGTCCGCCCGCGGGTCATCGTCGCCGATCCCCGTCCCGGTGACACGGAAGGGCTGCATCATCCCCTTCGCCAGGTGCGGCGCCCCATCCGGACTCTCGACGAAGCAGAGCATCACGTATTGTCCCTCGACCAGGTCGAGTGTCACATCCTGGCTCGTGCCCGACGCCACCGGACCCGGCCCGCCCGGGAAGGAGAGCAACGGCAGCGCCGCCTCCGGACCCTGTTGCAACTGGGCGGTGAACTGCTCCAGCGTCACCCCATCCTTCAGCCGCGCCGGCTGGGCATGGTGCGGTTCCGGCCCTTCATTGCGGAGCGTCAAGCGCACCCTCCCCGCGGGAACCTCCTCCGGCATCTCAAACGCATAGTCCCTGGCAACCACGGTCACGCCGGGAATCTCCGCTGCCGTGCTGTCCTCACCGCAGGCGCCGGCCAGCAGCAACGCCAGGATCGCGAGCGCCGGCAGACCGAGTCTCAGTCTTTGTCGTCGTGCGTTCATCATGCACCTCCATGGTGAGCACCTTGCCCGGTGGGTTGCGCGGCAGACTCTCGACCAACGCCACGGAGCGCGGGATCTGGTATCCGCCCAGTTTGGTGCGACACAGAGCGCCGAGTTCCTCACATGGGGACGGCGTAAAAGTCACCCGATCGCAGGGCATCGTTTCCAGCCTCGATTCCCGCGCGCGTGCGCTGGTCAGGTTCAGATCGCTTCTCTCTGCGATCGGCCGATCGAGCAGGCGCCAACCGGCTCCCAAGATCATCGGCCGCGGGCGAGAACCTGGGTGATGTCGTGTTCGGCGCAAACAGCCCTCCACGGCTATAGTGGTGGGCCGACGAGCTCGGAGTCGTATTTCTTTGCGATCGCCTGCAACTCTTCGGCGTCCGGTTCCTCGCCTTCCCTCGCTGGCACGAGCTTGGCGAACTCCTCGAATGCCTGCTCCTGCCCACCCGGAACAAAGGCCGCGATCACCCGGCCAGGTTCCGTGCCGGCCACCTTGGGAGCGTGGACCGTCCCCCGCGGGATGAAGACGAACGTCCCCGGTCCCGCATGAACGACCTGATCGCCCAGGAGAAACTCGAACTCCCCCGACAGGACATAAAACAGCTCGTCGCAGGTGTGATGAATGTGCCGCGGTGGACCGAAACCGGCGGGCGTCGTCCCTTCGAAGAACCCGATCGAGCCGCCGGTCTCGTCGCCGGTGGCCTTCAACGTGATCCCCTCAGGTCCGGGAATCACATGGCCGTCGCCCGGCCCGCGGACGATCGCCCGAGATCGGGACCGCCGCCCTGCGTCGGCGGCGCCCTGCTGCCTGGGCGCTGCGCTAGGTCGTTGAACATTGGTCACTGTCGTGTTCCTCCATGCATGTCCGTGGTTTTCTCCACCGTACGGAAGCGATCGCGGCGTGCCATCCACAGAACTATGGAACAGCGGTATGTATCACCGGACGCGTAAAGCGCGGCGGTCAGCCCGACGGCGTCTCCAGCCTGTGCTCGACCGTCCAGACGGCAATCTGGGCGCGGCTCGCCAGGTCGAGCTTGCGGAGGATGTGTACCACATGCCGGTCCACCGTCGACCGGGCGATCACCAGCTCGTCGGCAATCTGACGGTTGGTGATTCCTTGCGCCACCAGTCTCGCGACCTCCCGCTCCCGGGTGGAGAGAACGTCGTCGCCGAGCTTCGTCGCCGCCGGTTGCGCCGTTGCCACGCTCGATGCCGCCACGGCGTGCGCGTGGCCGATCGCGTCGTTGAGTGGCATCGAGCGCCCCTCGGCCCACAGCGGCGCGAATGCCTCGTCGCCGAGCGCCGCGTGCACTGCTTCGATGCGCTGATCATCGTCGGCACGGCGCTGTTCCGAAAGGCGCAACCCGAACGAATCACGCCACGCCTCGGCTGCGCTCAGCAGGCGCGCGGCGGCGTCGAGTGCGCCACGCGCGCCGGCAATCGCGCCCAGTCCATGCACACAGGACGCGGCCACCAGCCGGTTCCCGACCCGCCAGGCCAGATGGAGCGCCTCGTCGTACCACACGGCGGCGGCCACAAGGTCGCCTTGCAGAAGCGCAACCTCGCCGAGGTTCCGTAAGGAATACCCAACCCCTTCGGCGTCCTCGATCTGTCGCTTGATCGCGAGGCTTTCTTCGTGCCGCGCTCGCGCGGTCGCCAGGTCGCCCAGTCGCTGCGCCGTCACGCCGAGGTTGTTGAGCACGAAGCTCAGGCCGCGGAGGTCGCCGATCCGCCGCCGTAGCGCGAGGCTCTCTTCCTCGAGCGGCACCGACGCGGCGATATCACCCATGTTCTTGACGATCAGGGCAAGATTGCCCAACGCCGTCGAGACACCCCAATCGTCGCCAAGCGCGCGCATGATCGTCAGTGACTCGTTCGCCAGCACGTGCGCGCAATCGGCTGCGCCCTGATCGTGCAGCACGAGTGCGAGGCTGCTGAGCACCTCCGCCGCCCCCGCACAGTCATCCAACTCACGGTAGATCGCGAGGGCCTCCTCCTGAAAGCGGCGCGCATCGTCAAGGTTGCCCTGCTTGTGGCCCAACGTACCCAGACCGTGGAGTACAGACGCCGCCGCCTGCCCGCGCGACCCTGCGCGCACGCGCAACGCGGCGAGCCGATCCTGTCCTTCGGTGGTGTCCCCGTGCATATCCCAGTACCGCCAGAGCGCCTGGCACGGCCCGTGCAGATGAGGCAGGGCCTCCTCCGCGAGCGCCAGATAGCACTGCGCGTGGCGGCGACGCATGGTGTCGGCCTCGCCGTTCGCTGCCAGATGCTCCAGTCCGTACTGGCGGAGCGTTTCCAAGAGACGATAGCGCGCCTCGCCGTTCCGCTCCTCTACGAGCACCAGCGACTTGTCGACGAGTTCGGTCAACAGGTCGAGACCAGGCTCTGCGGGCGATTGCAATTCCCCACGCCACTCCTCATCCCCTGCCGCCACGGCTTCGGCAGCTGCAAGGGTCCAACCTCCTGTGAAGACGGCGAAGCGG
>JBFXAN010000227.1:0-9019 GCA_050184225.1 Dehalococcoidia bacterium
CGCGCAATGCTTCCGCCGAGAAGCCGCCGAACACGACGCTATGCACCGCGCCGATCCGGGCGCAGGCGAGCATCGCGATCACCGCCTCCGGCACCAGGGGCAGATAGATCCCGACGCGATCACCGCGCTTGACACCCAGGCCCTTGAGCACGTTGGCAAACTTGGACACCTCGCGATGGAGGGTCTGATACGTGAGGATGCGCTCGTCGCCCGGCTCGCCCTCCCAGATGATCGCGGCCTTGTTGCGGCGCGGTCCGTCGAGATGGCGATCGAGGCAGTTGTACGCCGCGTTTAGCGTGCCGCCGACAAACCACTTCGCAAACGGCGGCTGCCAATCGAGCACCCGCTCCCAGCGCTTGAACCAGTGCAGATCCTCGGCGCGCTTCGCCCAGAAGCCCTCGGGATCGGCTTCCGCTTCCCGCGCCAGATCCTCGTAGGCCGCCATCGACCCGATCTCCGCTGTAGCGCTGAACGTCGGTGGCGGCGGGAAGACCCGCGACTCTTGCAGGACACTCTCGATCTGTTGGGACTCACTCACCATAGTGCTGCTCCTGGGTCAGGATGTGCTGCGCTGGAAAAGTTGCACGAGGTTGCCATCGGGGTCGCGAAACGTGAGCGAGCGGCCGTGATCGCCCATATCGCGGGCGTCCAGAATCGCGACTCCGGCCGCCGCCAGCCGCTGCTGCATCGCGTCGAGGCCATCGACCTCGAAGATCACCACGGCACCGGTGGCGCCTGCCGCCGCTTCTTGAGGCGAGCTGAGGGAGAAGTTGACGCCGCCTGCATCGAACTGTGTCCAATTCATGCCGTCGCGAAACTTCGTCGGTAGCCCCAAGACATCGCCGTAGAACGCGGCCGCGCGGTCCATGTCCGTGGTGACATAGTAGGCATTCTGCAGTCGCTTGACTGTCATCCCACCCTCCTGAACGCAATCAGACCGGTACGTCAGGGACAGTTTACACGGGGTGCGACCTTCTGGCCGGTCCGCTCCCTCGCCGTCTTCACCATGCCGGACACGTGAGGCGCCCGCCGGCGTCCATCGGTGTCCCTCATCCAGTCGCCGTGTCGATCGTGCCGTCCACGTAGAGGATGCCGAGCGCGTCGAGTACCGTGCGCTCGATCTGGGTGGCCCGCGCCGGCTCTTGGCCCTGGTTAAGCCGTTCGATCACGCCGCTCACCGGGGTCCGCCCGTCAATCAGTCGGACGAGCGTCGCGACGAAGGGGCTGCACGGCGTCCCTTCCGGGTAGCCGGATGTCACCAGCACATGCCCCCAGACGAACTCTCCATCGGCAAGCACGGGCTTCTTCTCGACCCGCACGCCAGGTGCGGGGCGCGGCACCACATCGCCAAACGCATGGCCCGCGCCGGCCGCATCGCTACGCCACCGGGCGACGTGCGCCCGCCGCTCGTCCCGGGCTGACTGCACCGCCTGCACATCCTGGGAAAATGCCGCGGGTGCGTTGCCGCGATCGAGCACCGCCCGTTCGTAGCCGAGCGGCGACTGACCGGCCACTGCCTGAATGAACGCCTGTCGTGGCGTCAGGCCATCGTCGGTGCCCAGCAGTCGCCGTGCCTCCCAGAAGTAGGACTCCACGGTCCGATTGCTCGCGTAAAACAGCTGCGCCATCGACCGAAAGTGATCGTATTGGCGATAGTACAGCTCCTTGTAGACGCGCCCGGCCGCCTCGGCCATCTCCGGCCGCTTGAGCGCGGTCACCACCCAGGCGGCAGCCAGGATACCCGAGCTGAGCGCCAGGTGGACACCAGAAGAAAACAGCGGGTCGATGAAGCAGGCGGCGTCGCCGACCAGTACCCAGCCATCGCCGGTGACAGCGTCGGAGACGTACGACCAGTCCTTGATGATCACCGGTCCCTCCGCCATCCGCGCGTCGCGCAGCATCGCGGCGGTATTCCGCGCCTGTGCGATCTGTCCCATCAGGAATGACAGCGGACCATCGCGGCGGATCTCATCCTGGCCGATCCGCCGATCGACGACCGCCCCGACGCTCATCACGTCGTTGGGTAACGGAATGTTCCAGAACCAGCCGTGCTCATAGGACTCGATGAAGATGTTGCCTTCGTCCGGGGACGGCAGCCGCTGCGCTCCGTTGAAGTAGCCGTACACGGCGAGATTCTGAAAGAACGGGTCCCATCGTCGCAGCCCAAGCCGTCGCCCGATCAGTGCCCCCTGACCGCTGGCATCGACGACCATCCGGGCCGCGACCGTCCTCGCTTCGCCGTTCCCCACATAGCGGACACCGGTCGCCCGCCCCGCCTGATCGAACAGCACATCGAGGACGGTGTGACCTTCACAAACCTCGACGCCGTTGTCACGCGCGTTCTCCAACAGCAATTGGTCGAAGCGTGGGCGCCACACCTGGAAAGCGTGCGGGTACTGCTGGTTCGTCTCCCGGAAATACCAGCTCCACGGCGCCGGCTCCCGCCCCCAGACCATCGTCGCGCCCCACTTGGGCACGAAGCCTTCTGCCCGGATGGCGTCGAGGACGCCCAGGTCTTCAAGGATCGGCATGCTCGCCGGCAACAGCGACTCGCCGATGTGCTCCCGTGGGAAGTGTGCCCGTTCCAGCAGCAATACCCGCAACCCCCGACGCGCGAGCGTCGTCGCCGCCGTGCTGCCACCCGGACCACCGCCGATCACCACCACATCGACATCGCTGTGCACTGCTGGACTCCGCGCGCGCCGCGCCTTGATTCACGGCCGTCCCTGGGAGCGCGGGCTTCCAGCCCGCCCATCGCACGCGACTATCTGCGGGCTGGAAGCCCGCGCTCCCAGGGGCGTTGAGACTACCGTTGCACCACGATCCTAGCCGGTCACCACCGGCTCCTCGACGGCCTTACCGGACTTGGGATCGACCTCGAACGGACCCTTGAGGTCGAGCTCGTCCGCCATCTCCCGCACCGCCGGGATCAGCTCTTCGCCCATCAGCCGGAGACTGCGCATCGCGTCCTCGTGGTCCATCGCCCCGTCGCCGTCCCAGAAGAAGATGGAGCCGGGCCGCAGGTACTCCAGCACGTGCCGCACCTTCGGGATCACCGTCTTCGGTGTCCCCGTGATGATGCTCATCTTGTTGATCTGGTCCTCAAACGATCCGAGCGGATTCGCGCCGGGCGGAGTCGCATCTTCGCGGCCACGCGAGCGCGCAGCAAATCCCACCTGGGAGGTGGGCAGGAGGGCGTCGCGCTGGGTCATGCCGGGCAGATTCTGAAGGTACGGCCGCACGATGCCCTGGTTACCTTCGAGGAAAGGATTGCTCGGACCCTGCACGTACTTGCGTCCGGCGGCCTCGGCCAGCTCTTCGGTCTCGTCGACGTGGACCTTGAAGAGGTAGCCGATGTTCTGCGTGCCCGCCTCGTAGCCGTTCTCCTGCGCCTGCTCGCGGTAGTAGTCGAACGACTGGAGCGTGGGCTCCAGCTCGGTGGCGAGCATGACATAGGGGTAGCGTTGCTTCGCCGCCCAGGCCACCGTGTTCTTGCTCATCACGCCGGGGATCATGATCGGCGGGTGCGGCTGTTGGTACGGGCGTGCCCACGGGTTCACATAGCGATAATTGTAGTGCTCGCCTTCCCAGCGGAAGGGGCCGGGCGTGCTCCACGCCTTGACGATGAAGTCGTGCGCCTCCTGGAATCGCTCCCAGTTGAACGGCGACTGTGCGTTGTGCGCAACGCTCTCGCGGCCGGTGCCCCTGACCCAACCGGTAACCAGCCGTCCCTCGCTGATCATGTCGATGATCGCCAGTTCTTCGGCAAGCCAGAGCGGGTCATCCCAAATGGGGAGGACGTTGCCCAACAGCACGATCTTGGCGCGCTGGGTGATGCGGGCGAGAATCGCCGCCTCGACGTTGACGACGCCGCCCATGCAGAAGGGGGTGGAGTGGTGCTCGTTCAGCATCAACCCATCGAAGCCCATCTGCTCGGCGTAGATCTTCTCGTCGAAGTAGCGGTTGTAGAGCCGCGCCCCCAGCTTCGGGTCGTACGTCCCGTTGCTGATCCCCAGATCCTGGATCGGGCGCCCGGTGGCGCCGAAAAAGCCGGAGGCCGCATCCTGATACGGTCGCTCCGTAAAGTAGCCAACGAACATGTGCACTTCTCCTTGGCGCGTGGCCGATATCGGTGACGCGCGATGCTTCAGGCGACGCCCGCGTGCTCGCGGATCAGCCGGCTGAGTGCTTCCGGCTGTTCGAGGTCGACCCAGAGGCCGGCATCGTCGACGAGGGCAAGGGTGGCGTTGGGCAACGCTCGGGCATATGCCTCGCCACAGACGAGCGGCACCACCGAGTTCTCCCGTCCCCACACGACCAGCGCCGGCGTCTGCACCCCACCGAGCAGATGCACCAGCTGGTGCGAGAACATGTACGGCTTCCAGGCGATCCGGGCGGTCATCTCGCGGGCGTAGTCCCAGACCAGCGTTTGTTCACGGGAGACTTCCTCCCCGAACTGCTGAACATACGCGTCGTGATTGGCGAAGCCCGCCTCGACGTACTCGGGCAGGTCGATCAGCATCTGATCGACGATCTCGCCCTCGGAGGGCTTGATCCCCATCGCCCCCACCAGCACCAGCCGGCGGAGGCTGCGCTGTCGCATCACCGCCATTTCCGCCGCCAGCCAGCCGCCGAAGCCGAGGCCGACGAGGACGACATCATCCAGCTCGAGCTGGTCGAGCCAGAGGCCGAGCAACAGCGCGAGGTCGCGGGGATGCCGTGCCCAGTTCGGCCGGTCGGACTTGCCGTAGCCGGGTAGTTCGGGGGCGAGCACGTGAAACGAACCGGCCAGTGCGTCATGGAAGGGGGACCAGCCGCCGGAGCCGATGTCATGGTGGATGACCACCAACGGACTGCCGTTGCCGCCTTCCCAGTACTGCAGGTTCAATCCCGCGACCTGCGCCGATCGTTCCTGGCCAACGCTTGCTGTGGTCATGGCCCCTCCATAGTGTCGCGCTCAGCGCGCTCGATCACTCGACTGATGCTTCGCCGCGGCCGGCGAATCATCCGTTGTAAGATCCGTATACGGTTCATATCGTGACATCGTTCAGCGACCGTGCAATTCACTCCTGTTCTATCTCTGCGACTACCGTCCTCGCAGTCGCGGGTCGAGAACGTCGCGCAGCGTGTCTCCCAGGAGGTTGAAGGCGAGCACCGTGATCGTGATCGCGGCGCCCGGGAAGATCGCGAGCGTCGGCGAGCTTTCGAAGAAGCGCCGTCCGGAGGAGGCGAGCATGCCGCCCCACGATGGCGTCGGCGGCGGGACACCGAGGCCGAGGAAGCTGAGCGACGCCTCCGCGATAATCGCGCCACCGATCGTTACTGACGCGATGACGATGATTGGCGCGACCACGTTCGGCAGCACGTGGCGGATCAGGATGCGAATCGGCGTCGCACCGACCAATCGCGCCCCCTCAACGAACTGCTCGCTCTTCACCGACAGCGTTGCACCGCGCACGATCCGTCCTGCCGCCGGTAGGATGGCGATCGACAGCGCCCAGATGATGTTCAAGAGGCTCGGCCCCAGCGCGACGACGACGACGAGCAGAAGCACGATCAGCGGCAGCACCTGGAGGCTGTCCATGATCCGCTGGACGATCAGATCTGTACGCCCGCCGGCATAGCCGCTGAACATGCCAATCAGCGAGCCGACCAGCGTGCCGAAGATCGTCGCGGTGACGCCCGCCCACAAGGACGTCCGGGCGCCGTAGACGATCCGGCTGAAGACATCACGGCCGAGGTCATCGGTGCCCAGCCAGTAGGTCGAGCTTGGCCCCTGAAGCTTGTCGCGGGGGTGCGTGTCGGTCGGATCAAACGGCGCGATGATCGGTGCAAAGACTGCCGTCAGCACGACGATCACGATCACCGCCGCCGAGAACGCCCCCAGCGGCTTGCGCCGTGCCAGCGTTAACATACGGCTCAAGCCCGAGCGGCGCCGCCGCATCGCGCCGAACTCGGCAACGGCCGGTGTCACCGCTGCCTCGCTGCGAATGCCCTCCGTTGTCATGTGCAACCTCCGGCCGTGCGCCCGTGCGGAGAACCGTACCGCCGCGCACTACCGCCCTAGCTGTAGCGGATGCGCGGATCGAACCACGCGTAGCTTACATCGACCACGACGTTAATGAAGAGCGCGATCGCTCCGAAGATCAAGGCATTGCCTTGAATCTGGGTATAGTCGCGCTGCTGCACCGCCTGGAGGGTGATACCGCCAATGCCTGGCAACGAGAACAGCGACTCCATGATCACCGAGCCGCCGAGCAACCCGGTGAACTGCAAGCCGAAGATCGTAATCACCGGGATCATCGCGTTCTTCAGCACGTGCCGGCCGATCACGATCCGGTCGCGCAACCCCTTGGAGCGCGCCGTGCGGATATAGTCGTTGCGCAATACCTCGAGCACCGTGCTCCGCGTCATCCGCGTGAGCGACGCACCCAGGGTGAAGCCGAGCACGAGTGACGGCAACGCAAAGGTCTGGAGGTTGGTCCAGGGGTCTTCCCAGAACGGCGTGTAGCGCAACGGCGGCGTCCACTGGAACCATAGAGTCAGGTAGAGCAGCAGCATCGTCGCCATCCAGAAGTTGGGTACCGCCAAACCGAGGATCGCCAGCACCCGGGCCACGTAGTCAACCGGCGTGTCCTGCTTGAGCGCGGAGAGCACGCCCACGGGGATCGCGACCAACAGCGCCACCACCGAGGCCAGGATCGCCAGTTCGAGCGTGATCGGCAGTCCGTCGAGGATGCGCTGGCCGACCGAGTCGTCCCAGATCAGTGACTGGCCGAAGTCGCCGCGCAGGATGCCGGCGAGCCAGTCCAGGTACTGTTCGGTCAGCGGCCGGTCGATCCCCATCTCCGCCCGCGCCTCCTCCAGCTTGTCGGGAGGGATGCGACCGGCCTCGCCGAGCTTGACCAGCAAGGCATCACCCGGCAGCCAGTGGACCAGCCGGAAGACGACGATCGACATCAAGAACAACACGACTACGGCGCCGAGTATCCGTCGAATGATGTAGTTCGTCATGAGACGCCCCTTCCGGTCCGGCTGCTACTTATCCAGCCAGATCATTTCGTCTACTTTCGACCCCCAGCCGTACGGTCCCCAGGCGTGGACCTGATCGGTGGCATTGTAGACATATGGGTGACGAACTTGAATCTTGTACCCGTTCAGAGTAAAGAGCCGGTACGCCTGATCGAGGTCACGCGCCATGATATCCTTGATTAACTGCTGGCGCTTCGTCACGTCAAGTTCGACCTGCTGCGCCTCGGTCAGCCGGTCCAGTTCCGGATCGTTCACCTTGAAGTAGTTCTTCGGTGACTTCGAATTGAGTGCGTCGTACGAATAGGCGTCCGGGTCGAAGCTCGGTCCCGCGAACCAGGCCATGATCACGTCGTCGTACTGGACGTTGAAGAACTTCTGCTGCCAGGTTGCCGAGTCGGGCGGCACCGTCTCGACGACATCGATGCCCAGGTTCTTCTTCCACATGTCCGCGACCAGCGCCGTCACATCGGCAGCGATCGCCAACGACGGATGATAGTGGAAGACCTCGATCCGCCGTCCCACGCCGTCATTGAAGCCGGCAGCCTGAAGCAGCTTCTTCGCCTCGCCCACGTCGAACTTCGCATACGGTCCCACCTGCTCCGCCGTCCAGGGCCACTCCTGCCCGAAGAAGGCCGGGTCCTGGGTGTAGCCGTAGCCCGCCAGCCCGTCGAAGGGACCATAGAGGATGTCCTCGCGGTTCACCGCCAGCGACAGCGCGCGGCGAACGCGGACATCATTGAACGGCGCCTTGTCGATCCGCCAGGCAAAGTATGGCTGCGCGCTCGGCGCCGGCGTCGTGATCTGCGTGATCACCTCCGGATGGGTCTTGAGCACGTCCATCCAGAGGTGCTTGATCGTCGTCGGCGAGTAGACATCGATCTGCTTGTCGCGGAAGGCTGCCAGTGACGCGTTCGTGTCGACGAAATACTGCGTCTCGATCCGGTCGACGTAGGGCAGCTGTTTGCCGGTGAAGGGGTCTTTCTTGAAGTAGTCGGGATTCTTCCGCGCCCGCCAACCGACCCGGTCCTGCCCTTCCTCATAGATGAAGGCGCCTGTGCCGATCGGCCCGCTCTTGAGGCCGTCCGCCGTCTGATGCTGTTCCCGCGAGAACAGCAGGACCATTGGCTGGGCGATCGTGTTCAAGAAGTACGCCGCCGGCCGCCGGAACTTGAAGACGACCGTGTTGGCGTCCGGTGTCTCGATGCTGGTGACATCGCGGAAGATCACACTCTGGACCGGCGCCTTCTGGTAGACCTCGACAGCGTACTTTACATCCTCAGACGTAAACGCGCGGCCGTTCACTGGCGCGACGTTCTGCCACTTTGCCGTCGGGTCCAGCTTGAAGGTGAAAGTCTGCGGGTCCGCCTGCTCCCAGGACTGGGCGAGGTCGGGTCGCAGCTTGAGCAGGTTGGGGTTCTCGCTGAGGTCGCCCATCTCGAAGTCGACCAGCTTGTTGTGGAACATCGCCCAGCTGGCGAGCGACGACGCCGCCGGTCCGGCAAGGTCCCAGGTGGTCGGGATGTTGCTCGACAGCCGCAGGGTGCCGCCGTTCTTCGGTCCATTCGCCTGGCCCGGCAGCTGCTTGAGGTTGCGGCCGTGGAACCGCTCGCGCAACTCCTCGACGGACTCCTTGCCCGTCACCGGCTCGGACTTGGCGTCGAGCGCGACGCCGCCGCCGGCCGAGCCATTCCCGCCCGTGCCCTCGGTGCCGGTCGCCTGCTGCGCCGAACCATCAGATTCCTTGTCACCACCGCACGCGGCCAAGAAAGCGGCCGTGCCCCCGAGCGCCGTTGCCCCGAGCACTCGCCGTCGCGTGAAGCGCCGCGTTGCCTCACGCGTCCATCGCCCCTGAATCGCCATGCTGGATGTCCCCTCCTTGGGTGATTCCCGACTGCGGCCTGGCGCCGCCGGTCAGATCGATGCCCCCTGTGTCCGGCATATCCGGCCCAGCAATCACATGAGTCCCGGCGCTGGCGGTTCAGCAGGG
>JBFXAN010000228.1:0-9002 GCA_050184225.1 Dehalococcoidia bacterium
TAGTTTGCCGTCCTTCTGAGGGTCACACCACGTTATGATACCAGATCTTGATAGGGTTCAGCAATGCAGACCTCTCCCCCGACCCCTCCCCTCGCAGGGGAGGGGAGTCCTGATCGGGGGTGGGGGACAGCGTCACCGATGCGACAGACTGACGGTGGCATGGTCCATGCTGACAATCCCGGTTACGCGAGGCTCCCCTCCCCTGCGAGGGGAGGGGTCGGGGGAGAGGTCTGCCCCTATGTCGCGATGAACAGCGGCGCGAGCACGAGCGTGATCGTGGCGAGCAGCTTGATCAAGACGTGCAGCGCCGGACCGGCCGTGTCCTTGAACGGGTCGCCAACCGTGTCGCCGACGACGGCGGCAGCGTGCTCGGGGCTGGCCTTCTTCACGACGGTGCCGTCCGGATTCTTCATGTCGCCGGATTCGATGAACTTCTTCGCGTTATCCCAGGCGCCGCCGGAGTTGTTCAGGAAGGTGGCGAGCATGATGCCGCCGATCGTGCCGACGATCAGCAGTCCGGCGACGGCGAGCCAGCCCGCATCCGTGCCGCGTTCGACCAGGCCGGCGGCCGATCCGGCCCCTTCCGGTGAAAGAAACGCGATCGGCGCCTGCGTGTCGCGGGTGTAACGGAAGATCAGGCCGACGACGATCGGGAAGCCGACAGCCAGAATACCGGGAACGATCATTTCCCGCAGAGCGGCGCGGGCGGTGATGTCCACGGCGCGGGCGTAATCCGGCCGCTCGGTACCGTCCATGATGCCGGGGCTCTCGCGGAACTGGCGGCGCACCTCTTGAATAATCGCGCCCGCCGCCTTACCGACGGCGCGGATCGCCATCGAGCTGAAGAGGAAGACGAGCATCACACCAAGTAACCCACCGACAAAGACGTCAATGCTGGCGATGTCGACCGGTAACTCGGCGGTGAGCGGAATCTCCAGCCGCTCCTTCACCTTGTCGAGGTAGGCGGAGAAGAGGAGGAACGCGGCCAGCCCGGCGGAGGCGACGGCGTAACCCTTGGTCAGCGCCTTTGTCGTGTTGCCAACGGTGTCGAGCTTATCGGTGATCTCCCGTGTGCCCTCCGACGCACCGGAGAACTCGGCGATACCACCAGCGTTGTCCGTGATCGGGCCGAAGGTGTCCATCGCCAGGATGTACGCGGCCGACATGAGCATGCCCATCGTCGCGACGGCGGTGCCGAAGATGCCCTTGGTGAACTCCGGCAACTCCGTGCCGCCGATGCCGACGATGTCGGCGTGCGAGCCGAGCACGAAGGAGACGACCAGCGCCAGACCGATCGAGATCGCCGTGGCAGCGGTCGTTTCGAAGCCAACGGCGGTGCCGATGATGATGTTCGTCGCCGGGCCGGTGCGCGAGGCGTCGGCGATCTCCTGCACGGGACGCCAGGAACCGGCGGTGTAGTACTGCGTGATATAGACGAAGGCGAAGCCGGTGAGAATGCCGACGATACCGCAGGCGAAGTACCAGCCCCACGCATCGTCGAGCAGGAAGTACGTTGTCAAGAACAGACCGACAACCGAGAGCGCCGAGAGGACATAAAAGCCCATGTTCAGCGGGGTCATCGGGTTCTGGTTCGGGTCATCGCTGGCGAACATCGGGGCGACCAGCGTGCCGATCATCGTCGCGAAGACGCCAAAGGCACGAAGGACGAGCGGGAACATGATCCACTCGATCCGGCCGGTGACGGTGAAGATCGCGACGCCGAGGATCATCGCGCCGATGTTCTCGGCCGACATCGACTCGAAGAGGTCAGCGCCACGGCCGGCGCAGTCGCCGACGTTGTCACCGACGAGGTCGGCGATCACGCCCGCGTTGCGCGGGTCGTCTTCGGGGATACCGGCCTCGACTTTGCCGACGAGGTCGGCGCCCACGTCCGCCGCCTTGGTGTAGATACCGCCGCCAAGCTGGGCGAAGAGGGCGACAAAGCTCGCGCCGAAGCCGAAGCCGACGATGAGGAATGGGGTGATCTCCGGCGGATTCCCCAGCACGCTGCTATAGATGGCGAAGATGCCGGAGACGCCGAGCAGGCTGAGCGCGACGACGAGGAAGCCGGAGACGGCGCCGCCGCGCAACGCCACCGTGATCGCATCCTTGAGGCTGCGCTGCGCGGCGGCGGCGGTGCGCAGGTTGGAGCGCACGGAGATGTACATGCCGATGTAGCCGGCCAGCGCCGACGCCGCCGCACCGACGAGGAAGGCGATCGCGGTAAGCAGGGCTTCTTCACCCCGGCTGACGACCACCTCGCCGTATTCAACCTGACCATCGACCTCGATGATCTCGCGGACGCCTTCAGAGACGCCGTAGACGACGCCGCCGATCACGACCGAGGCAACCAACGCGATGATCGCGATCGTGCCGTACTGTCGTCTGAGGAACGCCATCGCGCCCTCGAAGATCAGGCCGGCGACGTCCTGCATCTCTTTCGTGCCGGTGTCGCGCCGGAGCACATCCCAGGCAAGCCAGAGTGCGAAGAGCACCGCGGCGATGCCCGCGATCGGAACAAGGATCACTAGGCCCATGCTCCCCCCCTTTTGAGGATGACACTCGTCCCATAGAACGTCCCGAACACACGAATAACGGGCGCCGCCCGTTATCCGGAAGTGGTGTGGCCGAGGGGACGGTAAGCTTCGAGCGGAGTCTACCAACCGCCAGAAACGTGAGCAAGCGCAGTATCAAGGGGATATGTCACCGAGCGCCGGGCGTTTTGGCGAAGGTTCTCACCCTGATCGCTGGTCACCCAGCGACAGCAACGCGGCCTGATACTCAGCCATGCGGCGTTCCAACTCGTATTGGCGCGCCGCCACTGTCAGGTCGCCGCGGGTCTTCTCCAAGATGCCGCGCGCCACATCGGTCGTGCGGCGCAGGCCACCGGTGATCGCGTCGGGATAGTCGATCGTCACCAGTAGGGAATACAACTCGTCCATCACCAGGAGCAGCCGTTCGCAGGCATCGATATCACCCTGCCGGAGGCTGTCGAGCAGGTAGCGGCGCAACTCGCCGACGGACTCACCCAGACCATTGAGATAGGCGGCATCCTCGACGCCTAAAACCACCGGGTCCGGCAACGCTTCGCCGCCGATCAGCGCGATCGTGATGCTGGCTTCGGCGAACTCCTTCTGTGCGTCATGGACGAAGCCGGCGTAGAGGATGTCCGGGTGTTCTGATAAGGCGCTACGCGCCGCCTCAGTCTTTGCCCGCGCGCTGTCAAGCTGTGACCGTGCGGCAGATTCGTCGTGTCGGTGGATCGCTCGAATCGCGTTGGCCGAGTGGCGGATCGCCTCGCGGGAGAGCGGCAGGGCCGTCTCCCGCGCGCGATGTCGCGCGCCAAATCGTTCGTGGATCTGCTGGGCGATCGGATCAAGCTGCGCGGCAAGGTCGGTCATAGGTCTTTGACCGGTTCGGGGAACTCGCCTTCCCGCGCCGCGTCGATCATCTTGCGCGCCTCGGCAGGAAGCTCCATGCCCATATCGTCGAACCGTTTCTCGACCCAGCGGCCGATCTGGCGCGGGTCACGATAGGCGTCGGCACCCTGCCCCGGCTCCGGCGTACCGTACTGCTCCATGATCTGCTGCTCGGTCCGGGCGATGCTGACCCGTGACATCGCCCGCTTCACCGCCGTGCTGCCGCAGTGGTCGCAGGTCGCGTTGACCTCGCTGCTGACGCTGCGCACAAAAACACTCGTCAGCTTCGAGCAATCCTGACAGACGAACTCATAAATCGGCATTGCTGGCACCACCGCCCAACCCTGTCATCCTGAGCGGAGCGAAAGATCCCACGGCCAAGCTGCGTCCGAGATCCTTCGCTCCGCTTAGGATGACAGGGATCTACCTTGTTGCTCAATCCTCGTCGTCGAAGCCACTGAAGCTATCGTCCCCGAATCCACCGTCCCCGAACTCATCATCGTCCGGCATCTCGCCGGCTTCCATCCGTGCAATCTGCTCCTCGAAGCCAGGCGGGAGATCCTCGCCCATCTGCTCGCCCATCCGCCGTGCCCAACGCGCGACGCTGCGCGGGTCATTCTCGTCGACATCACCGAACATCGCCGCATCATCGAAGTCGGGGCCATCATCGAAGTCGGGCATCGATCGATGAAACGCGAACTTGGAGATCAAACGGTCAAGTTGCGCGCTGCCGCATTCAGGGCAGCGCGCGGCGGTCACGGTCGAGACGCTTCGCTGGAAAACGCTGACCTTCTTCCGGCATCCGTGACAGGCATACTCATAAATCGGCATGGCACCTTCAGCGTTCCGTGTTCTTCGTCTCAGGTCAAGATCCACGCGTCGCGATCACCCCTCCCCCGGCCAGCGGCCCTCACCCCCGACCCCTCTCCCGCCGCGCGGGAGAGGGGTCGGGGGTGAGGGCCGTTCCCTATTCTTCCACCGCGTTCTCGATGTGCTCGATCCCAATTAACCGCCCCCGCGCATCGAGATGAACCAGCACCACATCGATCCGTGCCGCCGGCGTCTCGTCTATGCGCGCGCCAAGATAAACCGTCGCCGCGCGCAGCATCCGGCGCTGCTTTGCCGGCGTGATTGACCAGGCCGCTCCCCCGAACCGATCGCCACGGCGGGTACGAACCTCGACCAAGACCAGCACACCATCCCGCCGCGCGACGATATCGATCTCTCCCCATGGCCGCACCTGGACGTTGGTGGCGACGATCTCATACCCGGCTCGCCGCAGGTGACCGGCGGCCAACCGCTCGCCGAACGCGCCGAGGGCGGCCCGCTCTCCACTCACGAGCAGATATTGCGGACCGGCGCGAAACTGCGCCGGTGGATCGGGCTGGGACCGAGCGCGGCTAGTGCCGCCAGGTGCGCGGGGGTGCCGTATCCCTTGTGGACGGCGAATCCATAGCCGGGATAGGACTGATCGAGGCCACAGAGAATCTCATCCCGCGCGACCTTGGCGATGATCGACGCGCAGGCGATCGAGGCGCAGGAGACATCGCCCTTGATCAGCGCGATCTGGTCCAACTCTGCCGGACGGTGAATGAATGCATCGAGGAGAAGAAAGTCCGGGTGGATCGCGAGCCGATCGAGCGCATCGGAGACGGCGAGCCTCGTGGCACATGCCAGTCCGGCACGGTCGATGCAGTCTGCCGGCTGGATACCCACACCATACGCGAGGGCATCGCGATGGATGAAGCGGGCGAGCCGCTCGCGTTGCCGCGCCGTCAGCGCCTTGCTGTCGCGTACGAACGGCAGCCATTCCCCATCGAAGAACGGCGGCAACACGACGGCAGCGGCCACCACCGGCCCGGCCAGCGGACCACGTCCCACCTCATCCACACCCGCGATCCGTGAGTAGCCGGCCCGCCACAGCGCCCGCTCAGTATCGCAGCCTGCCGCGGTCGTTCGTCGCGGCCGATCATTGCCCTTGGGTGCAAACATTACAAAACCGCTAGAAAACTCACTGCCGGACCTATCATCGATTGGGGTCTCTCAGCCGTATAGTCTATACAGGAGGGTGCGACACACCGATGCATCGACAGGCATTGGCCGGTGTCACCTACCTGTCTATCCGGTGTTGTTCGCCGGTGCTATAATCGGTGCAGTTACCCTCGATGGAACACAGTGCGACGGTCGCGCGGGATGCTCCATCGACGGCGCCCCTGCCGGAGCTTCCATGTACTCACGATGGCTGCGCAATAGCTTCATCTATCTCTTGATCCTGGTGGCGGTGATCGCCATTGTCTTTTCGTTTTTCCAGCCCGGTGGTGACAATCCTACCAAGGATCTCGGCACCGTCATCCAAGAGGCGAAAAGCGGACAGATCAAGCAGATCGAAATTCAGGGGAACACCCTCGAAGTCACCCGCAAGGACGGCGAGGAGTACAAGTCCCGCAAGGAAGAGGGCGGCACGCTCAGCGAGTTGCTCCGTGCGGAGGGCGTTGACCTCGGTCCTCAGGGCGTGCAGATCAAGGTCAAGGAGCCGAGCCAGTTCGGCAACTGGCTGGGTCTGCTGATCAACTTCCTACCGCTGATCATCTTCGGCGCCATCCTGCTGTTCATGATGCGCCAGGCGCAGGGTTCAAACTCCCAGGCGATGAGCTTCGGCAAGTCGCGGGCGCGGATGTTCACCGGCAACAAGCCGACCGTGACATTTGCCGACGTCGCCGGCGTCGACGAGGCGAAAGAAGAACTGCAGGAGGTCGTCGAATTCCTCAAGTATCCGGAGAAGTTCGCGGCGCTCGGTGCGCGCATCCCGCGCGGCGTACTCCTCGTCGGACCGCCGGGCACTGGTAAGACGCTGCTCTCGCGCGCCGTCGCCGGCGAGGCGGGCGTGCCCTTCTTCTCGATCTCCGGCTCTGAGTTCGTCGAGATGTTCGTTGGCGTCGGCGCCAGCCGCGTGCGCGACCTCTTCGACCAGGCCAAGCGCAACGCGCCCTGTATCGTCTTCGTCGACGAGATCGATGCCGTCGGCCGTCAGCGCGGCGCCGGCCTCGGCGGCTCGCACGACGAGCGCGAGCAGACGCTCAACCAGATCCTCGTCGAGATGGACGGCTTCGACACGAACACGAACGTAATTGTGATCGCCGCCACCAACCGGCCCGACATCCTCGACCCGGCGCTGCTCCGCCCCGGCCGCTTCGACCGGCAGGTGATCCTTGATGCGCCCGACGTCAAGGGCCGCCGCCAGATCCTCGAAGTCCACTCGAAGGGCAAGCCGCTCGACCGCGATGCCAACCTCGACGTGCTGGCAAAGCAGACACCGGGCTTCTCCGGCGCCGACCTGGCCAACCTCGTCAACGAGGGGGCGATCCTGGCGGCCCGACGGAACAAGAAAAAGATCGGCATGCCCGAGTTCGAGGAGGCCGTCGATCGGGTGATGCTCGGCCCCGCGCGCAAGTCCAAGGTGATGAGCGTCAAAGAGAAGGAGATGGTCGCCTACCACGAGGGCGGTCACGCGCTGGTCGCGTACTATCTCAAGGACTTCGACCTGCTCCACAAGATCACGATCGTCTCACGTGGCATGGCTGGCGGCTACACACTGGCACTGCCGGAAGAGGACCGGCATCTCAACAACCGGTCCTACTTCGAGAAGCGGATCGCCTATGCACTTGGTGGTCTCGCCGCCGAGGAGATCATCTACGGCGAGGCGTCCACCGGATCGAGCGACGACCTTCAGAAGGCGACCCAGATCGCACGGGCGATGGTCACCCGTTACGGCATGAGTGAGAAGCTTGGCCCGCGCACCTTCGGCCGCAAGGAAGAGTTGGTCTTCCTCGGCCGTGAGATCTCCGAACAGCGCGACTACTCCGAGAAAATCGCCGAAGACATCGACGAGGAAGTCCGCCGCCTGATCGACGACGCTCATGCGATCGCGCGGCAGTTGCTCGCCGAGAACCGAGCGAAGCTCGACCAACTCGCGCGGCGGCTGATCGAGATCGAAACGTTGGAAGGCGAGAACCTGCGCATCCTCCTCGAAGCGCCGACCGATCAGGATCCGCCGATGCCGGATGAGGATACGCCGCCGCGCGGTGAACCGGCCGAGGAGCCGGAAGACCGCCCGCTGCCGCAGCCCCGCCCCGGCCTTGCCTGGGGCACCGGTGGCGTCAGCTTCCAACTCGGCGAAGAACCGCCCCGCAAAGAGTAGCCCGCCGCGAACGTGATTCCGGCTCACCAGCGCCGCCGGCAACGAGGTGTATCCTCCGCGCCGGCGGTGCTTCTCTTTGTGTTCCCGCTACTTGACAGTTGCTTGGTACGCGCCCGTGGTATACTGTCATTGCCGTCGACCCCTTGCGGGCGGCGAGCGACCTTACTGGACGGATTGACCTTACTCGCTTGGATCGCCTGCGACCGAGACGGGGCCGGACACCGGATACGCCGGACCATGATCAGCCCTGTCGGAGTATGCTCCGATGGGGTTTTTGTTGTCGCAGAACCTGCGAGCAGGGCGGAACCGGCCGCACGGCCGAAAGGAGTGATGCTTCTAGAAGAAGTGTGATGGCGTGAAGACCCACACACCGGCAAGCACGTTGTGAAGTTACCGCCGCGACCGAATTCGGCGTGGACGGTTGGAGGGCAACTCGATGCCGCGTCTTCCGATCACCGAGCTCCGCGTGATGAAGCAGCGGGGCGAAAAAATCCCGATGCTGACGGCCTACGACTATCCCACCGCGAGGCTTGTCGAGCAGGCGGGTGTCCCGATCATCCTCGTCGGCGACAGTCTCGGCATGGTCGTGCTCGGCTACGACTCGACCGTTCCAGTGACGATGGAGGACATGATCCATCACGGCAAGGCCGTGGTCCGAGGCACCGAGCGGGCGATCGTCGTGGTCGATCTGCCGTTCATGTCCTATCAGATCACCGTCGAAGATGCGATGCGCAACGCCGGCCGTCTGATGAAAGAGACCGGCGCCACGGCAGTCAAGCTGGAGGGTGGTGAAGAGGTCGCGGAAACCGTCCGCCGCCTGACCAACGCCGGCATCCCCGTGATGGGGCACCTCGGCCTCACGCCACAATCCGTCAACCAGCTCGGCGGCTATCGCCTGCAGGGCAAGACCCCGGCCGCCGCTGTCAAGCTGCTCCGCGACGCGAAAGCGCTCGAAGCAGCCGGTGCTTTCGCCGTCGTCCTCGAAACGATCCCCGCCCGCGTCGCCGAAGCCGTCACCCAGGGCATCGACATCCCCACGATCGGCATCGGCGCCGGTCCCTACTGCGATGGCCAGGTCCAGGTGCTGCACGACTTCCTCGGCATCTTCCAGGATTTCGTCCCCCGCCACGCCAAGCAGTTCGCCAAAGTCGGCGCAACGATCCGCGAAGCAGCTGCCACCTACGTGCAGGATGTCCAGGGCGGCGCCTTCCCCACCGCCAAGGAAAGCTTCGGCATGAAGCAGGAGGCGCCCGAAGAACTGCAGCGCGAACTGACGCCATACGGCGGACGGTAGGGCACGACCCCTCCCCCGGCCCCTCCCCCCGCTGACGCGCGGAGCAGGGTGCCTGACTCAGCCACCGCTCACCAGGACTCCCCCTTCCCTG
>JBFXAN010000229.1:0-8983 GCA_050184225.1 Dehalococcoidia bacterium
ACCTTCCACGGCTTGCTCACCCGCGTGATGGCCAAGCTCGCCGCGCTCACGTTTCGCGCCGTCTGGCAGCAGGCAGGCGTCGATCTCGAGTGAACTCACATCAGTCGCCTGAGCTTCCGGCGGCGTGAAGCAGTGTGCGCACGTCGTCCGCCATTCCGACCGACAGCGTGGGACAGTGTTCCGTTGCCAGCGTAAGCAGTCGCTTCTCGCCGGGGTGGGGCACTCGGTTGACGGCGAAGAGGATATCGAAGTAGCTCGCCAGGTACGCGGCGACACGATGGTTGATGCTTACCTCGTCGTCGCGGGTGATCGCTTTCTCGATCTGGCGTCGGTACGAGGAACGGGCCTGCCGCAGGAAGCGATGGTTCTTCTCGATGATGGCGCGGCGCAACGGCTCGGGATATGGCTGGTTCGTGAGCTTCCAAAGCAGAGCGAACCAGCCGCTCCGGTCGAAGAGGATCTGCGACGCGAGGATGTTCGCCCAGAGGCAGGTCGAGTATCCAAGCGACGCCTGATGGTGGTGGAGAGTCCGCTCGATCTCGCCTTCGATCCAGGCGATCTCGCGGAACATCACATCGACCGCGATACCTGACGCAGCCTCGACCCATTCGTCGCCCGGCTCATGGAACCGGTTGTCGACCTCCGCATCCGTTGAGCGACGTCCGGCGATTGCCGCCCGCGCGCTCAGCGGGACCGGCGTCCTCGAATAGACGTAGAGGTCGATGTCCGAGCGGTCGTCGGCGACACCGGTGCCGAGCGATCCGCCGAGGACGACCGCCACGACCTCCGGTATGGCCGCGTAGTCGCGGGCGATCTCCTGAGCAATCTGCTGCTTGATCGTGATCATTGTGCTCAGGAATGCCTTATGAACCGCGCTCTGCCATACCCTCTCATCTTTGCCTCATGATTCACGGAGGAGTGCTCGAAAGCCGGCCCGAATGACGTGCTGGTCATACGCGAGTGCTTCAGTGATTCCGCGCTCCTCCATCACCACGAAGGAGATGCAGCCCGTCAACTGCCAGTTCTTGTCCATCCGTGCCGCGAAGAGATCCCAGGCTTGCATGAGCAGATCCTGGTGAAGCGGGACGATCTCCAGATCTGAATCGCGTCGCATTTGGTCGATGAGCGCCACGGCCAGTTGCCGCGTCCCAACTCCGGCCAGCGCATCTGTTACCTCGAGGACGATCGCTTCGGTCGTGATGAGCTGACCATCAAATCCCGCGACAGCGACACGGCACGGTCATGGAGAGGTCGCGCTCGACAGCAACCACGATCCAATAGCCGGTGTCGACGAAACGGGCAGTCCAGTTCACCGCTTTGGCGTTCCGCGCAGGTAATGGTCGATCTGTGCTGCATAGTCCGGCGGCAGATCGACATCCCGCGCGAGGGCGACGTACTTCTGGAGCGGCCGGTGTGCAGGCGGAGGGTGGCCGGTTCTTCAATGCGTATCGAGTACACGGTATCAGGCGGCAGATCTACCGGCTCGACCGGCCGGAACACCTCGCCATCGAAGACGACCGTTACCGAGCGAGCCATCGGCATTCCTCCATGTCATGGTTCCTTCATCTTATCCCAGTGCTGCTAGCGTATTGGGCTTTCACAACAGTTCGGATATATGAATCCAGAACGCTTTACCATTAGGTGCGCACCATCTGGAGCGGTGGAGGGAGACGATGACGGCACGGTTGCCGGAACAGGGGCAGAGTTGGGATGCGATCGAGCGGACGCTGACGGCGATGCGCCGGGATGATCTGGACTGGCGTGGCGGGCGGCACGCGGCCTATGTCTGGTACGCATCCGATGAAGTCGAGAAGGTGGCCGAGCGGGCCTACGCGATGTTCATGGTCGAGAACGGGCTCGGCGCCCGTGTCTTTCCCAGCCTGCGACGGATGGAGTCTGATGTCGTCCAGAGTGTCGCCGGCCTGCTGCACGGCGACGAGGCGACCGCCGGTCACATGACCTCCGGCGGCACCGAGAGCATCTTCCTCGCGACGGCGGCGGCGCGCGCCTGGGCGCAGCAGCACCGGCCGGAAGTGGAGCGGCCGCGGATCGTCGCCGCCTACTCCGCCCATCCCGGGATCAACAAGGCGGCGTACTACCTCGGTATGGAGGTCGTGCGCGTCCCCACCCGGCCGGACCACCGCGCCGACCCCGCGGCGATGGCGGCGGCGATCACATCCGATACCGTCATGCTCTACGGCTCGGCACCCGCCTATTCGCTCGGCGTGATCGACCCGATCGCCGATCTGGGACGGCTGTCGGCGGAGCGCGGTCTCTGGTTCCACGTCGACGCCTGCGTCGGCGGCATCCTCGCGCCGTTCGTGCGGCGAGCGGAATATCCCGTACCGCCGTTCGATTTCGAGCTTCCGGGCGTCACCTCGATCTCGGCCGACCTGCACAAGTCCGGCTTCGCCGCCAAAGGCGCCTCCGTCCTCCTCTTCCGCGACGCCGAGCATCAGGCGTTCTCTCGCTATGACTTCGAGGACTGGCCGACGGGGCTCTACAGCACGCTCACCTTCACCGGCACCCGCCCTGGCGGCGCGATCGCGGCGGCCTGGGCGGTGATGCAGCACCTCGGCGAGGAGGGCTATCTGGAGATTGCGCGCACGGTGATGCAAGCGCGCGAGCGGTTCGTCGCCGGCCTGGAGACGATCGACGGCCTCCATCTCTGGTCCAACCCGGAGCTGTGGGCGGTCGCCTTCGGCGCGACCGGCTACGATATCCACGCGGTTGCCGCGGCGATGACCGAGCGCGGCTGGTCGGTGGGCCGCGTGCGCGAGCCGCGCGGCATCCACCTGATGATCACCCCCGTCCACGACCCGGTGATCGACGCCTATCTCGACGACCTGCGCGCGTCGGTCGAGCAGGTCAAGGCAGGCGAGAGCACGACGGCGGCGGGTCCGGTGCGATACTGATGTTTGTCCCGACTATTGCTGTCGTACGATGGAATCGTGGTGATCGAGGGAGGCAAAGCAATGACGCGAATACTCACTGTGCTCTTTGACGGGGAAGTCCTGCGGCCGCAGGAATCGGTCGATCTGCGGGCGAATACCTACTACCACGTAATCATCCAAGACGAAGTCGACGATGACGCTCACGAGGAAACGACCGCGACTTCAGGTGAGGATGAAGTACATCCACTTGCTAAGTTCACGAAGTACGCAATCGATACGGGCATCAGCGATCTCGCGGAGCAGCACGACCACTATCTGTATGGCACACCCAAGCGATGAACGACACTGCTCGACTTATCGATGCCGGACATTGGATCGCCTTGCTGAACGAGAGTGACGAGTATCATGATCGCGCGATAGCGCTCTCCCAGTCGCTCACCGGTCGTTTTGTGACAACTGATGCAGTGCTAATCGAAGTTGGCAATGCGATGGCTCGCATTCGGTGGCGGCAGCAGGTGGCTGATCTTATCGAGGATCTGGTATCGACGCCCACCATTGAAGTCATTTCGGTCACACGAGGCTTGTTTGAACGGTCGCTGCAGTTCTTCAGATCCCGGCAGGACAAAGAGTGGGGACTGACCGATTGCATTTCCTTCGTCGTGATGACCGACCGCGGCATCACCGAGGCGCTCGCCGCCGACCAGCATTTTGTTCAAGCCGGCTTCCGCGCCCTGCTGCGCGATGACTGAGCGGTGTGGCCGGCAGGGCGCCGAATTGCTGCTACCATCAGGTCGCATTCCTCTTCGGAGCCCGCGATGATCGTCGACAGCCACGTTCACCTGCAGCCGCACGGCGACTATCTCACCGTCGACCGGGGGCGGCTCGAGGTCTATGTCGAACACGCCCGCGCCAACGGCGTCGACCGGATCATCTTTACCGAGCACCTCTTCCGCTTCCACGAGGCCTATGCGCTGCTCGATGGCTGGTGGAACGACGACCCCGATCCCAACCTGGCGGCGCTCACGCACGCCTACTGGCAGGATGAGGTCAACCTCTCGCTGCCCGACTATGTGCGCCTGATCGAGACGGCGAAGGCGGATGGGCTGCCGGTGCGCCTCGGCCTGGAGATGGACTGGATTCCCGGCCGCGCCGACGACCTCCACCGCATTCTCGCGCCCTACGCCTGGGATTGTGTTCTCGGCTCGGTCCACCAGATCGGCGCCTTCCAGATCGACCACGAGGGTTTTCTCGACGAGTGGGACCGGCGCGATGTCGCCCGCGTCTGGGAGGAGTACGCCCAGTGCATCGAGGATCTGGCCGATGCGCGCCTGGTCGACGTGATCGCCCACCCCGATCTGCCGAAGGTGTTCGGCCACCGGCCGGTGGACCTGACGCCGATCCACGGCCGCATCGTCGCGGCGGCGGCACGCGGCGGCCTCGCGCTGGAGATCAATACGAACGGCGTGCGGAAACGCTGCGCGGAGATGTATCCGCACCCCGATGTGCTCCGCGCGGCGCGGGTGGTGGGGGTGCCGGTCACGCTGGCATCGGACGCGCACATGCCGGATCGCCTCGGCGCATCTTTCGCCGAGGCCGTGGCATTGGCGCGGGCGGCGGGATACGGGCACTACGCCACGCACGAGCGGCGGCAACGGATCGCGCTGCCGCTGCCGGATGCGGTCGCGGGCGACCGGTTTCCGGCGGACAGCTATCGACAGCCACGGGCTATCACCCAGCCGTGACCTTTACCTGATTCGTGCTACTGACTCCGTCCAGTTCATGTCTCGAATGTAGTAGATGACACAGAACGCTAAGGAGTCATCTTGATGCGACTATTCATCATGGCAGCGTTTGTGCTGGCCTCCTTTCTTGTCATGTCTGCCGCCGGCGCGCAGGAAGTCAGCCCGATCGAACGGGGACGTACGTACACCACCTGGTTCTACGAGGGAAAGACCAGCGAGATCTGGCAGCGTATGTCGCCGCAGGTGCAGCAACTCTTCGGCGATGAGGCGGGTTTGCAGGCGTTCCGCGATCAGGTCGCGACGATGCTCGGTCAGGAGCAGGCCGTCGTCGAGGAGCACGTCACACGTCAACTTCAGATCCACACGTATACACGGGTGGCGACCTTCGCGAACTCGCCGGAGCCGTTCGAGGTGCAATGGGCGTTCGACGATGCCGGGATGATCGTCGTGTTCGGCGTGCAGGCTGCGCAGGAGGAGGCGCCAAGCGATTACCTCGATTACGAGACAAAGACCGACCTCCGCCTCCCCTTTGACGGCCGTTGGTACGTCTATTGGGGCGGACGTTCCGTCTATGAGAACTATCACGCCGCCGACGCGGGCCAGCGTTTCGCCTACGACCTGATCATCGCCCGCGACGGCGTCAGCCACAGCGGCGACGGCACCCAGAACGAGCAGTACAACTGCTTCGGTCAGGCTGTGCTCGCTCCCGGCGATGGTGTGGTCAGCGAAGCGGTGGACGGTGTCGCGGACAATACGCCGGGCGAGATGAACCCGGAGATGCTGCTCGGCAATCACGTGATCATCGATCACGAGAACGGCGAGTTTTCGTTCCTCGCCCATCTGCAGCAGGGGAGCGTCCAGGTGGAACCGGGCGAGCGTGTTGACGCGGGCGATGACATCGGCCGGTGCGGCAACAGCGGCAACTCCAGCGAGCCACACCTGCACTATCACATGCAGAGCACGGCAACGATCGGCGAGGGCGCCGGACTGCCGGCCCAGTTCCAGTCCTACGTCGCCGACGGTGAGCCCGTCGAGCGCGGCGAGCCTCGTCAGAATCAATATATCGAGCCGAGTTAACTCCGCAAAGCAACCACCAAGACACCAAGCAAAGTTGAATCTTGGTGTCTTGGTGTTTCCGTCGTTTCGGGGGCTACGCCTCGCGCGCTTTGTTCACCCGTTCGATGAAGGCAAAGTCCTCCTGGTGGGGCGCCTGCGGGACGCTCTCCATGCGGCCCTGCTGGTAGTTCTCGCCGATCGCCTGCCAGAGGCCGGGGGCGGCGGCGTAGGCTGCCGCGGTCCGTTCGGTCATCGTGTTCCAGCGGTCGGCGATCGCGCGTGCCTCCGGGCTGGCCGGGTCGAGGTCGCGATTCGCCCGCACCGCGGCGATGACGTCGGTCCAGCCCTGCTGGATCGCCTGGATCTCGTCGGGCGACACCTGCCGGCCGAGATCCTCGAACTGCTTGAGCTGCTCCGGTGTGTAGTAGTCCTGTGTCTTTTCCATCGCTTCACTCCTATGGGCGAGGCTTCGCTGGACGACCGTGGATGCGCGCGCTACCTGGTCCCAGGCCCATGCGCCCGTCGCCAGCCGGTGCTCCAACAGTCCGCAGAGCGTCGCCTCAATCTGTTCCAGTTCGGAGATGCGGTCCCGAAGGGCCAGCCGCTGCACCTGCAACGACGCCACCAGGTTGAAGTCCGGCCGGTCGAGCAGTTCGCCGATCTGCTTCAACGAGAAGCCCAGGTAGCGCAGCGTCAGCACCTGCTGCAACCGGAGCAGGTCATCCTCCGCGTAGAGCCGGTGACCGCCCTCCGAGTGTCCTGTCGGCGGCAACAGGCCGATCTCGTCGTAGTGGTGCAGCGTCCGGATCGAGACACCCGTCAGCACGGCGAACTCGCCAACCCGATAGGCGCGGCTCATGCGTCATCTCCTGCATGAGCGTACTTCCTCACGTAACGTGAGGTTCAAGAGGTGACTCGAAACCGCTATGTGTTTGAACCACAGAGGCGCAGAGGCGCAGAGGTCAATAATGTCATGCTGAGGAGCGCAGCGACGAAGCATCTCGCGGTATGTTTGTCACACGGCGAGATGCTTCGCTCCGCTCAGCATGACACGTAGCTCTCTGCGCCTCTGTGGTTCACGTACGGGTCTACTGGTATTGGATGTAGTTGGGGCGCGGGATCAGTGCCTGGATCTCGGCCTCGGTCAGCAGCGGCTCGTCCCAACGGTAGAACAGTTTGATCCCGGCGTACTCGACGGGTTCACCCTTGACGTGGATCTCGTATTTGGAGAGCTTGCCCGGCGGTGGACCCCAACCGTCCATGTTGATCACCATGTCGACGCGGTCGCGGTCGGTGGCGATCGCCGGCTTGTTCGTGATCATGTCCGGCCGGAACTGGTGGACGATCATGATCTTATTGCCGATCCGGTTCTCGAGCGCCACCTGCTGGAGCAGATCCTGGATCTGGTTGATCACGGTGCCGTCGAGCGAGCCGATGTCGTCGCGCGTGTTCTCGTGCGGCTGGAGCGTGAACTCCGGGTCCATGGCGAGGTGGACATGCTCATTCGCCAGCCAAGGCAGGATCCGCCTGACCTCCTCGACCGGGTTCGCCTTGCCGTTCTGCAGGTCGATGAAGAAGAGCATGTTGTTGGCGCGGGTCAGCTCGATCAACTCCTCGACCATCTCATCCGGCATGTGGATCAGATAGGTGCCGTCCGGGCCAGGATCGGCCTGCGCCACGGCGTAGATCAGCTGCAGTGCCGGGACCACGGTCTTGTCCGGGTTGAGCGCCTGGTACTTTGCCGCTTGATCCTTGAGGCGCTGGATCAGCACCTGCTTGTCCTCGAACTCGCCGAGGATGCCCATCGTCGGGCTGTAGGGATTGCCATAGTAGGTAACGATCTGATGCGTTTCGAAGACCGACTTCGGCGGCGGCGGTGTCGGTTCCGGCGTCGGCTGTCGGCGGGCCGATCCCGACCCCGATCCCGATGCCTGGTCGCTATCCGGCGCCGGATTCTCCAGGCTTTCAATTCGGATCGTCGCGGCGCCATCGCCGCCGGAACGCGCCGCCACGGTTGCGCCACCGGCAATGATGACGACGAAGAGTCCGGCGATGAGCGCCAGCGTACCCGGTGTCAGTTGCACGAATGTTCTGCCTCTCCGCTCGTACACTCCGTCTATTGCACCTCAGGTTACGATAGCGAGTCAATGCGTGGACAATCTGGGTTCCGGCAGTCTTTCCGCGAGCGTTCCATCGCCGTCGGCGTGAGGCGGGCGAGGGTCTGCGCTCCTGTGACCGGCGCGGACTTTCGCCCTCCGAGATCGAACGCGGTACGATCGCGGCATGGCGCGACACAAGGGGCGGAACCGAAGGAGCCGGCAGAACCGTTGGGACGACGCCGAGGATTGGCAGCCGCTCCCGGAGGCGCGCTCCCGCCGAAACACGAAGGGGCGCAGCCGGGGCCAGCGGCCGGCGCCCGACGCACCGACGCCGGCCCTCAACTCACCGCCGCCGTCGTTCTCCCTGCTGCCGAGCGCCCCGCCCGACGTGAAGACCTGTGGCCGCTGCCAGGAATGGATCGGTGACGAGCTCGGCGGCCGTGGCGAATGCCTGCACCCTGGCAGCGGCATCCTCCGCCCCTGGTGGGACACGCCCGCCTGCCCCTTCTTTCATTGACCGCTTTTTGAACCACAGAGACGCAGAGGCACAGAGGTTTTAGGTAAGAGACAACTTCTCGCCTGACATGCAATCTCTGTGCCACTGCGTCTCTGTGGTTCAAACCTACCGCCGTCATGTTGCAGTCGGATATGGTGCGGGCAAAGGGATGGGAGGGATGCCGATGTCCGCCGGCCTCGCGGTTCGTGTTGCTGGTCCGGAGGATATGTCCGCGCTGCTGCGGCTCTTTCGGGGGTTCATGGCGTATCTGGGCGATCCGTCGCCGCCGGACGATGCGCTGGCCGATGCGATCACGCCGGTCTTTCTCGACCCGCGGGCGGAGATCCTGATCGGTGAGATCGACGGCGATCCCGTCGCCTACGCGCACGTCCGCTACCACTACAGCGTCTGGATGGCGGGGCCGGAGTGCTTTCTCGAAGATCTCTTCGTCTTCGAACATCGGCGCGATGGCGGCATCGGTCGGAGGATGCTCGGCGTGGTCTTCGACCGGGCACGGGAACGCGGCTGCCGCCGGGTGCGCTTGGATACCAACGAAGAGAACCAGCGGGGCATGCATCTGTACGAAGCGGTCGGCTTCTCCTGCACGCGAGACTCGTATGATGGCGGCCGGCAGTTGTATTACACGGCGTATCTCGATGAGCGATAGCGGACCCCTCCCCCGGCCCCTCCCCCCGC
>JBFXAN010000230.1:0-8861 GCA_050184225.1 Dehalococcoidia bacterium
CTCGACCAGGTGCCGTCCGGCGGCGCGGCTGACGTGGAAGTAGCTCCGCAGGTTGAGGTTGAGGATCTGATCCCACTCCTCGATCGAGATGTCGAGCACCGGCTTGCGCAGGTTCGTCCCCGCGTTGTTGACGAGGATGTCGATCGCGCCGAAGCGATCGACGGCAGCCGCAACGAGCCGATCGACCTGGTCGGGCTGCGTGACATCGGTCGGCACACACAACGTCGCCCGGCCGAACGCCGATACTTCCGCCGCAACGGCGTCGAGATCGGCGGCAGTCCGCGCGGCCAGCACAAGGTCGGCGCCGGCGGAGGCGAGCGCCACGGCCATCGAGCGGCCCAAGCCCCGGCCGGCGCCGGTGACGAGCGCCGTCTTGCCGGTCAGGTCAAAGATCGAGAGGCCGGAGGGGAGATCGCCCATTCGGTTCACCTGCAACGTCATTCCTCGACGAGGAAGTTCCGGATCGCCCGCACGGTGTCATCAGCATATTCGACCACCATGCCGTGTCCACCACGAGGCAGCACGGTGAGCCGCGCGTTCGGGATCAGCGATGCGATCTCGACGGACTGGTGTACGGGCGTGAGGATGTCTTCGGCGCCGACCAGGACCATCGTCGGTGTGGTGACCCGCGGCAACTGAGGGCGCGAGTCGTAGACGCGGATTGCCTGCGCCTGGGCTTCGAAGCCTGCCAGCGTGGTGGGGTAGGGGTTCTGTTGCGCGAGCTGCGCCCCGGCGAAGGCCGTCATGTGGTTGGAAAGAACCCGCGCGGTCATGCCCCAGGGCATGCCGATGATGCCCAGGGCGAGCGGATCGACGTTCGCTCGGCGCAGCGTCAGCAGCGCGTCGAGCCAGCCGTGCTGAAGGTCGGTGTAGGAGGGGAGCGTGCTGAGCAGGACGGCGCGGCGGAGCTTGTCGGGGTGGTTGATCAACAGGGACTGGAGGATCGAGCCGCCCATCGACCAGCCGACGGCCGCGACCGGACCGATGCCGAGAGCGTCGATCAGCGCGGCGGTATCATCGCCAAGCTGGTCGATCGTGTAGGGGCCGGGCGGCACGTCGCTCTCGCCGGTGCCCCGGTTGTCGAAGGTGATGCAGCGGAAGGAGTCGCTGAGCAGCGGTAGCACCGGCACCCAGCTCAGCCGGTTTGCCCCGAGGCCGCTGATCAGCAGTAGCGGTGGACCGCTGCCCGCTTCCGCGTAGCTCAGGGTGATTCCGTTAACGCTCAGGCGTGGCATGGGCGGCTCCTTCCTGTTCACGTTGGCGTAGCTCGCGGCGGAGGACCTTGCCGGTCAGCGTCTTCGGCACGTCGTCGACGATCTCGACGGCGCGTGGATACTTGTACGCCGCCATCCGCGCCCGGCAGAAGGCGATCAACTCGTCCGCTGTGATGCTGCCCTCGACGTCGGCGCGGAGCGAGACGAACGCCTTGACCGTCTCCCCGCGATAGGCGTCGGGCACGCCGACGACGGCGGCCTCGCGCACGGCCGGATGCTGATAAAGAACGTCTTCGACCTCGCGCGGCCAGACCTTGAAGCCGGAGGCGATGATCATGTCCTTGGTCCGATCGACGACGTAGAACCAGCCGTTCTCATCCATCCGGCCGACGTCGCCGGTATACAGCCAGCCGTCGCGCAATGCGTGCGCCGACTCCTCCGGTTTGTGCCAGTATCCCGGTACGACCTGCGGACCAAGGGTGCTCAGCTCGCCGATCTCGCCTGAGGGGAGTGCTCGTTTCGACTCGGGATCGACGATCCGGCAGAGGGTGTTGCAGACGGGCAGGCCGACCGCGAGGGCGCCGGAATCGGGATCGACGGGCGCTTCCTCCCCCAGCGGCGTCGCGTGTGACGGCGATGTCGTCTCGGTGAGACCGTAGATGTTGTGGATGTAGAGGCCGGTTGCCTCGCGGAACCGCGCGACGGTCGCCGCCGACACCGGCGCGCCGCCGCTGTAGGCCTTGGTCAGGTGGCGGAGGTCACGGTGCCGGATCTCGGGATGGTCGAGCAGCGCGATGAAGGCGGTGATCGACGCGACCGTGAACGTCGCCCGTCGCCGCTCGATCGCCCGGAGCGCTTCGGCGGGGTCGAAGCGGTAGAAGAGCACGAGCGGGATGCTGGCGAGCATCGAGACGGTGAGGTGGCTGATCAGGCCGGTGATGTGGAAGAGGGGCGCCAAGCCCGCGATCACGTCGCCCTCGCCCAGCCGCATCCAGGTCTGATAGACCGTCGAGCTGAAGACGACGTTCCCGTGGGTATTCATCGCCCCTTTCGAAGGGCCGGTCGTGCCAGAGGTGTAGGTCAGGATCGCAACGTCGTCGGGGCCGAGCCGCGGATCGGCGACGCGTGTCGTTCGGCCCTCTTCGATGAATGCCATCAAGTCGGTCGCGCCGGCGCAGGCAACGCGGGTACTGCCGGAGAGCATTTCTGGTATCGCGCTCGGATCGAGAAAGTCGAGCTCCGACGTGGTGATGACGTGCTCTAGCGGTGTATCGGCCCGGGCCGCGATCACTTCCGGATAGAGTGACTCAAGGCAAACGATGAACCGAGCGCCGGCGTCGGCGAGGTAATAGCGTAGCTCGCGCTCCTTCAGCATGGGATTGAGCGGCACGACCACGCCACCCGCCTTCCAGGCGCCGGCCACGGCCACGGCGAACTGCGGCACGTTCTGCAGATAGACGCCGATTCGGTCCCCGCGCTGAAACCCGCGGGCAACCAGCGCGGCGGCGAAACCGGATGAGAGTTGATCGACGTCTTGAAAGCTGACGGTGCGGTCGAAGTAGTGAATCGCCGCCCCGGAGGGGTTGCGCCGCACCGTCTCGGCGAACATTTCGACAGCGCTCGCATACGCCGGTTGGATCTCATGCGGCAGCCAATGTGGATACTGTCGCAGCCATGGCCGCTCGTTCATGACGCTCATCCTTCTTCGAGTTGTCGCTGCCGTAAGGAACAATTCAAGACAGGAACGAGAGCCGTCGGTCTTCGTGTCATCCTGAGCGAAGCGAAGGATCTCGGAGGTGATGCTTCTTCCGAGATCCTTCGCTTCGCTCAGGATGACAAAGGTGCGCCTCTGCACACTTCCAAGAATCCGCTGTTGCTCCCGGACGGCAACCGCAAAGTTGACGTGATGAGCTACTCAGCCAGAAACTGCTCGACGGCGCTGATGAAGGTGTCCTCTCGTTCGACCATCGGCAGGTGTCCCGCCTGATCGATCGGCTGCACCCGCGCGTTCGGGATCAGTCGGGCGAACTCCTCGGCATATGCAGGCGGGATCAGGCCGTCGGCGGCGCCGTGGACGATCAACGTCGGCGCCTGAATGTATGGCAACCGTCGGACCAACCCGCGGTCGGCGATCGGCCACATGAACTTCGTCGCGATTGACAGGTTCTTCATCCGTTCCAGCGTGATCATGCCGGGGTGCTCCGGATCTGGGATCAGGATCGACGGCTCCGGCTGCGATCGTTCGGGAGTGGCCCACTTCGCCGCCGCCAGTTCCTTCTCGCTGAGCGCGAACGGGTCCGGCAAGGGCGCGTCGTCCAGCCAGAGCCCATAGGCATCGACCAGCACCAGCCGGCGCGTGCGATGCGGGCAGATCGCGGCGAACTCCGCCGCGAGCATCCCGCCCAGGCTGTGCCCGATCACATCGACCGTATCGACGCCCCACGACTCGACCAGCTGCCGGTGATAGAGGGTGATGCCGAGGATGCCGTCGATCGACTCGAATCCCGTCGACTCGCCGTAACCCGGCAGTTCCGGCGCGTACACCCGCCGGGTCTGTGCCAGCCGGCGCAGGAACGGCGCGTCACCGGGGTGGTGCTCGAATCCGTGCAGATAGAGGAGCGGCGGACCGTCACCCTCGGACCAGACGCGCACGCGGAAATCGCCGACTGTTTCCGTCGCCAGAGCCACCATCATCGTCCTCCGTTAGTCGCCGGCCACCGCGACCGGCGCCGGTGCGTTCGCCGCGACCCGCTGCTGACTCACCCGCGGCGTCCAGTGATCGGGCAAATCGGCCCACAGGTCGCGCAGATAGGGGATCACCTCGCGGCCGAACAGTTCGGTGTTTTTGTGCGCCACCTCTTCGGCGAGGTTGCCCATGTGCAGCGTCGGGATCAGCTGGCCGACGCGGATGGAGGTGGCAAGCTCGCGGATGCGCTGGCGCACGCGCGCCGGCGTGCCGGCAATAATGTAGCCCTTCTCGTCGTACTCCCAGAAGCTCATCTCGCCTCGGGACGCGCGAAGGCGGTCCTCACTCGAGATACCCCGGCCGAAACCACGCGCCATCTGGGCCTTCATCGATTCCTGGGTCGTGTAGCCCGGTGGCGTGGCGAAGGCGGGCGCGGTTGGGTTATGCGTGTAGAAGTACTTGACCGCCTCGTAATATTCCTTCTCCGCCTGCTCGTCGGTTTCGGCGACGCAGCAGATCTGGGTGAACGCCATCCGGTTGGGATTGGTGTCGCCGCCGCGCTGATCGACGTACTCCCAGAAGTTGTCGACCAGCGGTTTGGCCGAGCGCAGACCGGAGAAGGAGAGGTGACCGTAGCAGTAGTTCTCGTCGATCACCAGATCCCAGGTCTCGACGCTGCCACTGCCGGGCACCCAGACCGGCGGCGGCTTCTGCACCGGACGCGGCCACGGATTGACATAGCGCAGCTTGTTGAATTCGCCGTTGAAGGCGAACGGCTCGTCCGCCTGCCACGCCTTCAGGATCAGCTTGCGCGCCTCGTGGAAGCGGTCGCGCAGCTCGATCGGCGGCGTGCCGTAGGAGAAGGTGGAATCCATCGGCGTGCCGAAGACGAAGCCGGCGATCAGACGACCGCCGGAGAGGCAGTCGAGATAGGCCATCTCCTCGGCGACCCGGATCGGCGGGTTATAGAGTGCGAGGCTGTCGCCGATCACGAGGATCGCCGCGTTCTCCGTGTTGCTCGCCAGCGTTGCCGCCAGCAGGTTGGGTGATGGCGTCATCGCAAAGGCGGTCTGATGGTGCTCGTTCACCGCCAGCCCATCGAAGCCGGCGCGGTCGGCGTGCTCCATCAGCCGGATAAACATCTTGTAGGTCTCACCGACCTTTAGTGGGTCCATCAGGTGCGGCGGCGGGTCGACCCAGGCGCTGTGATACCGCTGCGGGAAGTCGACCGGCAGATGCGGATAGGTCACTTCGGCAAACCAGTGAAACTTCATGGGCTCCTCTCCTCACAGGGGACGGATTGAACCGCAGAGACGCAGAGGGCGCAGAGGGCAGATTTGTCATGCTGAGCGCAGCGAAGCATCTTGCATCCGGCCGAAGTCAATCGATGAGATGCTTCACTGCGCTCAGCATGACAGGCTTGCCGCTGTCGCCACGAGTTAATCATCGGCAGGGACGGCCTCCGCGTACTGATTGGATGTGGCAGAGCTGTTGAGGGAGCGGCCGGTGGCGGGGTCGACTTCGAATGGGCTGGTGAGGTCCAGTTCCTTGCCCATCTCGCGGACGGCGGGGAGGACCTCATCTTTCATCAGGCGCAGGCTGCGCATCGTGTCGTCGTGGGTCATCGCGCCGTCGCCGTCCCAGAAGATGATCGAGCCGGGGCGCAGGTACTCCAGCACATGCCGGATCTTGGGCAGCACGGTCTTCGGCGTGCCGGTGATGATGCTGTAGTTGGTGAGTTGCTCGTCGTAGCCGGTGCGGCCGGAGCCGCCACGGCCGGCCGCAGCGACGGCGGCGGTAGGCAGCACGCGGTTGCGCGAGGTCATGCCGGGCAGCGAGAGCAGCGCCGGGTTGATCGTGCCCTCGTTGCCGGTGAGGAAGGGGTTACTCGGTCCCTCGACGTACTTACGGCCGGTTTCGTAGGCAAGCTCCTCCGTCTCGTCGACGTGGACTTTGAAGTTGTAGCCGCGATGCTCCGGTCCGGCGGTGTATCCCTCCTCGGCGGCGGTTTCGGCGTACAGCTCGAACGCCTGCCGGGTCGGCTCGAGCTGGGTGGCGAGCATGACGTAGGGATAGCGGTGCTTCGCTGCCCAGATGACGGTGTCGCGACTGACAACGCCGGGGATCCAGAAGGGCGGATGCGGCTTCTGGTACGACCTCGAGAAGGGGTTCACATAGCGATAGTGGTAGTGCTTGCCCTCCCAGCGGAAGGGACCGGGCGTGGTCCAGGCCTTGACGATGAAGTCGTGTGCCTCCTGGTAGCGTTCCCAGTTGACCGGCGGCGGCGCGTTGTGGGCGACGCTCTCGCGGGCGGTGCCGCGCACCCAACCGGTGACGAGGCGGCCGTGCGAGATCATGTCGATCATCGACAGTTGCTCGACCAGCCAGAGCGGGTCTTCCCAGATCGGGAGGATGTTGCCGAGCAGGACGATCCTGGCGCGCTTGGTGATCCGGGCAAGGATCGCCGCCTCGACGTTCATGACACCGCCCATGCAGAAGGGGGTGCTGTGGTGCTCGTTCAGGACGATGCCGTCGAAGCCCGCCTCCTCGACCGCGACCATCTCGTCGAAGTAGCGGTCGTGCAGGCTCGCGCCCAGTTCGGCGTCATAGATCTCGTTGCTGAGGCGCAGGTCGGTGATCGGCTTGCCCGTCGAGCCGAAGTACCCGGACTTGGGATCTTGATACGGCCGCTCCGTGAAGTAGCTGATGAACATCCGAGGCTTCCCCCTTGTCGTTTCAACGCCGCGGCGGTGGCATCGCACCCGTTCCCATGCAACGGCTCCGGATCAGCTATCCGCCGGATGCCCCGACCGGCCGGCCGGAGACGGCGGCGCGGACAGCAGTCGAGGCCTGATCGAGCGCCCGGCGTCCGATGTCGATCACGGCGAACATGCTGAAGGAGCCGTGGACCATGCCAGCGTAATTGGTGTAGCTGACCGAGACACCCGCGTCGCCGAGGCGCATGGCATAGGCCTGGCCCTCGTCGCGAAGCGGGTCGAACTCCGCCGTGATCACCGTGGCGGAGGGCAGATCGCGCAGGTCGGAGGCCCGCATCGGCGCCGCATAGGGATGCAAGCGGTCGGCGTCGTTCGCCACGTACTGGTCCCAGAACCAAGCGACCGCGTCGCGGGTGAGGCCGTAGCCCTGGCCGTTGCTCGTGTAGGACTCGCGGGTGAAGTCGTAGTCGGTGGCCGGTACGACCAGGAGCTGGTGGACGATCGCCGGGCCGCCGCGGTCGCGGGCCATCAAGGCGACCACCGCCGCGAGGTTGCCGCCGGCGCTGATGCCGCTGACGGCGATCCGGTTGGCGTCGACGCCGATCGTCGCCGCGTTGTCCGCGACCCACGCCGTCGCGTCATAGCAATCGTCCGCCGCAGCCGGGAACGAGTGCTCCGGGGCGAGGCGATAGTCGACAGAGACGACGACGCAGCCGGTGCGGTTGGCGAGCGCCCGCGCGGTACCATCGGAGCCGGCAACGCTGCCGATCACCCAGCCGCCACCGTGAAAGAAGAGCAGCGCCGGGAATGGGGCGTCGCCGGCGGGCGTGTAGACGCGGATGGGAACGTCGGCACCGGTGCCGGGAATGAGCCGATCCTCGACCTTCGCGACTGCCTCGACCGGGGCGGCGCCTTGCCGCGCCGCTGCCTGGGCGCGGGCCTCGGCCGGCGTCAACGTGTGCATCGGTGGCAGGCCGAGCGCCGCCGCCTGTTCGAGGAATGCTTGAACCTGAGGATCAAGTGGCATGCGCTCCGCCCTTTCATCTCATCGTCGGGTGTTCAGGGTGACGTGGATGGACGAGAAGCTATTCCGCGAGGAACTCTTCGATCAAACGGCCGGCCTTGTCCGCCTGCTCGATCTCGGGATGGTGGCCGCAATCGTCGAGGATGACGAGCCGCGAGTGATCGAGGGCGCGATGATACGCCTCGCCCGCGCTCAGCGGCACGATCGCGTCCTCGCGGCCCCAGAGGATCAGCGCCGGCAGCGTCACCCGTTCGAGCAGGTGGGGCAGCGCCGGATCGTGCATGTAGGGCTTCCAGGTGAGGCGACAGGCCTGCTCGCGGGCGACCTCGCGTCGCTCGCGCTCCTCGGGCGACACGTCACCACCGAACGTCGTTTGGTATTCGGGCACCTGCTCGGGCCGAAAGAAGCCCGCGTCGATGTACGGCTGCGCCGGCACCAGGAACATGTCGAAGATCTCGCCCTCCGGCGGCTTGATCCCCGGCGGCGCAATCAGCACCAGCTTGGTGAACGCGTGGGGACACAGAGCCGCCATCTCGGCGGCGAGCCACCCGCCGAGGCCGACGCCGATCACCGGCACCGGCCCGAGCTTCAGATCCTCCAGCGCGCGCAGGTACCAGGCGGTGAGGTCGCGCACCGACGTGATCCAGTCCAGGCGCTCGGAGCGGTCGAAACCGGGATGCGAGGGGAGGAAGACCTCATGACCCAGGGCGAGCTTGTCGTAAAAGCGGAGCCAGCCCGCGTTGCCCATCTCGTCGTGGAGGACGAGGACCGGTGAGCCGTTGCCCGCCTTCACGAGCTGCAGGCGGGTGCCGGCCACCCGGAGCAACTCCTCGGTCCAGGTCGGGGAAGCCGTCATCGTCATGATTGCCGTCTCGTTGGTCGAGTTTGGATAGTTTGACTGGACAGTACGTCCGAACAGCAACATGCTAGAGAGCGTCCCAACAAGTGTCAAGCATCAGGACCAGCGCCTCGACGCGGTTCAGTAGGGGGAAGTTGCGCGATCCGACGGTGGGTCTTGAACGATGTGGCTACGGCTCCAGATTCGGCCGGGGAACGACAGGTTATTGCAGCCGCGAAGTACCGCCGGTTTGCGGCGGCATTGGGGTTGACAGCCGTCAGGACGGCGACTAGCATTTTGCCGTTCGGACGTACTGTCCAGTCGAGCCATCTACTCTGGGCGGACCCGTGCGTGAGTCCCGTCGATGAAGCAGGTATCAGCA
>JBFXAN010000231.1:0-8839 GCA_050184225.1 Dehalococcoidia bacterium
GGACCTCCGCACCGTCTTCGTCCTCGGCGCGACGTTGCCGGACACGATCGACTACCGCACGGCCCTGGAAGCCGCCTCGGAGCACGAGGAGTTCGAGCCGCCGCGCGCGGATGAGCCGGCGCTGCTGTACTTTACCTCTGGCACGACCGGCTACCCGAAGATGGTCGCCCACACCCACGCCAGCTACGGCATCGGTCATCAGATCACGGGCAAGCTGTGGCTGGACGTGACGCCGAATGACCTGCACTGGACGCTCTCCGACACCGGCTGGGCGAAGGCGGCGTGGGGTTGTCTCTATGGTCCCTGGAGCCAGGGCGCGGCGATCTTCATGCAGGATGCTACCGGCCGGTTCGACGCCAAGGAGACGCTGGGCCTGTTGGAGACGTATCAGATCACGTCCTTCTGCGCGCCGCCCACTGCCTATCGGCTGCTCGTCCTCGAAGACCTCGATGGCTACGACCTGGGCGAGTTGCGGACGTGCGTCGGTGCGGGCGAGCCGCTCAACCCGGAGGTAATCGACGCCTGGCAGACGGGCACCGGTCTCACGATCCGTGACGGCTACGGCCAGACCGAGACGGTATTGCTCTGCGGCAACCTCCCCGGCATGGAAGTCCGCCCCGGCTCGATGGGCCGGCCCTCCCCCGGCTTCGAAGTCGCCGTGATCGACGACGATGGTAAGCCGCTCGAACCGGGCCAGGAGGGCGATATCGCCGTCCGCGTGCACCCACAGCGGCCGGTGGGTCTCTTTCAGGAATACTGGAACGACCCGGCCGCCACCGCGGGCGCGATGCGGGGCGACTACTACGTCACCGGCGACCGCGCCTTCATGGACGGCGACGGCTACTTCTGGTTCGTCGGTCGCGCCGACGACGTGATCATTTCCGCCGGCTACCGGATCGGCCCCTTCGAGGTGGAGAGCGCCCTCGTCGAGCACCCGGCGGTGGTCGAATCGGCGGTCGTCGCCAGCCCCGACCCGGTGCGCGGTGAGATCGTCAAGGCGTTCGTCATCCTCGCCCCTGGCTTCACCGCATCGGACCAGCTCACCGACGAGATCCAAGAGCACGTCAAGCGGGTGACGGCGCCGTACAAATACCCGCGCGAGATCGAGTACGTCACCGAGCTACCGAAGACCATCTCCGGCAAGATCCGCCGCATCGAGCTCCGCGACCGCGAACGCACCGCGAAGACAAGCGCGACGCCGCGCTGAGTGCTGGTCTGGACCGTTGACGTGACCCGGTAGGATGTCGCCATGGACGACGGCAGCTGGGGGCTGCGCGTCGCCGATGCCCTGCGCCGGTCTGACGCTTCCCGTATACTCCTAGCAAACGTTTACAGCCCGCTGTACCAGGTTTGACGGCCAACACCGGCACAGGGGTGCTCTCCGTAGGCCCTGCACGCTCATGAAAGTCACCTTGCACGACGTCGCCGCTCGAGCGGGGCTTTCGATCGCCACCGTCTCGCGGGCGGTCAACGGCCTGCCCGTGTCGAAGGACAGCCTGGTGCGTGTCACGAAGGCTGTCGCCGAACTGGGCTATGTCCCGAACGAGGCAGCCCGCGCGTTGCGGACCGATCAGACGCTGACGATCGGCGTCATCTTCGCCGACCTTCGCAACACGCTCGGCATCGAACTGCTCGACGCGCTGAGCGAGTCGGTCGAAGACGCGGGCTATTCCCTGATCATCTCCACGGCCCGCGGCAGTGCCGAACGCTACGACATCCTGATGCACCGCTTCTTGGAGCGCCGCATCGATGGGTTGTTCTGTGTGCGACCGCCGAATTCCAGCGAGAGCCTGGCGCGCTACGCAGCGCTCAATATCCCGGTGATCGCCATGTTTGAGGGAGGCGGCGTGTTCGCTGAACTGCCGCTAGTGCGGCCGGTCTTCAACGAAGCAGCCACGGCAGTGGCGGACCACCTCCGCCGCCAGGGGCACGCACGCGTCGCACTCGTCCGCCAGGAGGGGCGCTCGCCGGCGATGCTGGCCATTGCCGAAGCATTGCGCGCTGAAGACATGCACGAGGACATCGTTGAACCTTCAGCGGGCCTCAGCTCCGCCGACCTCATATCCAGCCTGATGGACGGTCCCGGCAGAGCTACGGCGGTTGTGGCGGCCGATCCCCAAGCCCGCGGGTTGCTTGCCGCGTGCCGCGCCGCCGGTGCGCGTGTGCCGGAGGATGTCAGCATCATCAGCGTAAACGGGATTGCCGCCGACGCGTACTATCGCAAGCACGGCATTTCATCGGTCACGATCGATCCGCACCGTGTGGGCCGCGCCGCGGGCAGCTACATGCTGGCCTGGCTGGCGGGGTCGAGGCCGGCGCAAAAGATCCGAGTGCAGACGGCCACCTTCGTCGCGCGGGACACAATCAGGGCCACCGTCGCGCCGGAGGAAGGTTAGGCCGTGGGGTTCCGGCCGGCCGCGGCCAGTTCGTCGCGCTTCTGTGTGAGGATGTAGGACACGAAACGCCACTGACCGTCGTCTTCGCGGACGGCCACCTGCGTACAGAAGGCCGGGATCACGCGATGAACCTGGTCCGGCGCGCCGATCGTGTTCGTCAGGTCTCCCGTGACCACGGCGGCATCACCATAGACTCGCACCGTGAGGGCGCCTCGCACCGGCCGGCGGGGTCCGTTGCGGATCATCTCGATATATTCGGCCTTGTTGACCACCTTGCCCGGCGCGAGCACGTGCAGATAATCGTCGGCCAGCACGCAGGCGAGGGCTTCGAGGTCGCCGGCGCCGATCGCCTCGCCGCGGCGCGCCTCCAGCGCGATGACTTCGTCTTCGATGGACATGAGCCTCACTCCTGGCGCGCCGTCAGGGGCGTCAACTGAGCTGAAATGAATCGCCACGCGCCGTTCTGTCGCGCCGCGACCTGGTGGCAGTAGGCACGCGTAGCGTTGGTTTGGCCGTTTGGTGCGACGACCAAATTTGTGGGCTCGCCCGTGAGAATGGCGATGTCCCCATAGACGCGGACAAGCAACTCACCGCGCTCCGTCCGCCGGGGCCGATCGGCCACAGCCTTGAGATGGCCGTCGCGGTCATCGACACGCCCGGTCATGTGAACGTGAACATAGTCGTCCGTGAGCATGGCGTTCAGCGTGGCGGTGTCGCCGGCGCTGATCGCGGCGCAGCGGCGCTGCTCCAGATCCAACAGTTGGGATGCCGCATCGCTCATCGGCGTGCCTCCTCAGGCCATCTTCGACGGCACCACTCAGGATCGCGGCGCCGGATTGATCGGCTGTCGGTTTTGAACGCGCCCTCTCAGGATCCTTTCTTCGCGCCGACCCGGTACTCTTGCTCGTCATGCCGGCGCAGAATGACCTTGCCGTAATCGTTGCCGTTGGGCGCGCGGACAATTGTGTGGATGTGGCACCGGGCAAGCTCACTATTCGTGAGGAACACGCCGGAATGATGATCGAACTCGCACATGATCACCGGGCTCTGGATGCGGAAATAGTAGGGGTCTTCGTCGCCATAGGGGCCGATCCAGCAGAAGTACGTCTCGTTAATGTGACGCCCGATTTCCACCAGGCGGGCGGCCAGGGCACCGGGTGGGAGGTATTCGATAAAGAGCGAGCAGAGGTCGATCAGGCGCGCGCGCTGGGCCGGCGTCATTTCAGAACCGCGCACACCCTCGTACGGAATGATGCGATTGTCGTGGAACGCACCACCGAGATGGCGCTGGTCAGCCGGATGAAAGCGGCCAGGCGGCATCGCCGGGTCGTTCATCAGTTTGTAGACCTGGGCTGCGTCACGCTGATCGGTCGAGAGAGAGCGCATGAGTGCCAGGCCGGAGCGTTCCTCCTCGCTGAAAATGGTGAGCCCCGCATGCGGCCCCTCGTCGATGATATTTGGCTCGGCGCCCATGAAGGTCGGCGAGATGACGATGTGCTCGCCGGCCAGCAGCACATTCAGCGCAAGGTGATGGCCGTGCATCTGCCAGCCCCACGGTTCCGTGGGCAAAGGTTCGCCGAAAAGGGAGAAGTTGTAGCTGTACTCGTTGAGCACCTTCGGCCCACCGACGAGATCGCCGAGGAATCCGTTCATGAGCATGCACGCCCGCGCCTTCTGGAAGCCGCGCTCCGACAGACTGGCCCGTACCACACCCAGGATGGCAGCGCGCAGCCGCTCGCTGAGCTCATCCATGCGCAGCCCATAGCGATTCACATAGAGCTCGGGGTTGCTCCACATGCGCCAATTTTCCGCGTCGATTGGAAATTGGACTCTGTCGCGTTCCTCGTCGGTGCAGACGTTGAGCACCGCTCGCGCGGCGGCAAGCATCGCGTCAGCCGGAGCATCATTCGCGGCCAGATCATAAAGACCGGGAAGGACACGTCCGTCGGAGGTCACGCCGGTGAACGGCTTTGCCAGGCGCTCGTTGTACGCACTGATGAAGGCCGCGCCGCGTGGCGTACTCAACATTCGGTCGGCATGACTGTAGGCGTCGCGCTCGGCGATGCCCACCCGCGAGCGGTAGGCAGGCCCGGGCAGGATATCACGGAAGTTGTTGGTCGCCATGGTGCACACCCCGGTTTTGTCGTTGCGCCGACCCGATGCGTTCAGACGAAGCTCGCGCCAGAACCGGCCCTACGCCGGCACTTCCGCGCGCAAGGCCCGCAGGGCGGGCATAACCTCGCTACAGAACAGATCCATTGACAGACGCGCCTCGGTATGCGTGATATCCCCCCACTGGAAAGCCGGCGCGAAATAGGTGTGGTTCGGTCCTAACCGATCGATGTAGTTCAGGAGGATATCCCTGGCCCTCGCGGGCGACCCGAACACGACGCCGCCGCGCTCGGCTGCTGCAAGCGGATCCTCCTCCGGATCGGCCCGTGAGACCGGGCCGGGTCGACCGTCGATCCGCAGCGACGTGGCGTGGAAGTTGGCCTGGTAGGCCGGCCACGCGCGCTCGGCGATGGCACGTGCCTGCGCGTCCGTCTCCGCGATGATGATGCGGCGCGTCGAGCCGGCGATCGGTTCTTCGCCCTGGTAGGCGGGATCGCCTGCTGCGCGGCGTTCGGTCCAAGTCTGCGCATAGGCATCGTAGTCTTCGCGCTTACCGATCCCGATGACATTCATCGCGCCGTCGAGCGCGGATTTGATGTTGCCCGCGTACCAGAAGCGAATCGGTTTTTGGTGCGTTGTGAAGCGGGTGGGCACATCATCGAAGGCATAGTACCGGCCGCTGAAGTCGAGGCGATCCTCGGCGAGCGCGTGCCGCACGATCGTGAGCGTCTCGGCGAAGCGTGCGCGGGCCTCTTCCTGCTGGTGGCCGAACCACTCGTGCTCGACATCGCGGACGCCGCAGCCCACACCGGGCATCAGCCGGCCGTGACTCAGGTGGTCGACCAGATAGAGCTCCTGGACGAGCCTTGCGGGGTTGTAGAGCGGCAGGACGAGCACGAGGGCGCCCAAGCGGATGGCCGATGTTTCGCGTGCGGCCGCGGCCAGGAACACGAGCGGTGACGGCGCCATGTCGAGCGGTGTGAAGTGATGCTCGGCGACGTGATACCCGTAGAGGCCGTGGGCATCGGCCACTCTCAGTAGATCGAGCCGCTCGTCATATTGTTGGGCGAGCGGGATGCCGCGCTGCTGCTCGAAGTGGTCCCACCAGCCGAACCTCAGTACCACGGTTCCCTCCAGAGCGTATAGATCTCGCTAAACGTTTACAGTTATAGTGCAAAACGAGGCCTCGGTGCAAGGCGGTGGGCAGTTCGCAATGGACGTTCCACCCCGTAAACGTTTATGTACTGAGTGAGGATCGCTCACATGACCAGCGGTTGTGCTTTCGGCAGACCGAACAACTACGAGAGCTGAGTCCTGGCCGCCGTACGGCGGATGAATTCGGCATAGAGGCAACGATGAAGGCGACGGCGGCGAGCCTCACCGTGACGAGCATCGGCGGCCGATCTCGCGCTTCGTCTGTGTCCTGCGCCAAAACGTCGAAGTACACGACACCCAAGAGACTCGCAACGGAGCCAGCGAACGATGAACGACGACACCGCCGAGAAAGAAATACTCGCCGCCGAGGAGGTCCGATGCAGAGCGACGCGTGAGGGCGACTTGGAGACCCTGAAGCGGCTGCTTCGCGAGGACTACCTGCACGTGACCGGAAGTGGTTCGATGATGAACCGCGACCAATACATCGAGTGGGTGCGCGAGATGCCTCGGCGGCACGAACGGCGCGACCTCCGTGTAAGGCGTTACAGCGACACCGCCGTCATTATGGGACCGCTCACCAACCACTTGTCGCAGCCCGATGGCAGTACCCGCGTCGTCGAAGCCTTCGTAACGCAGGTCGCACATCGCGAAGATGGCTTGTGGCGCTTCGTTGCGTTTCAGATCACGCCACGGCGGTAATCGCGGCGGCGCACCATGGTGAACCATCAGCAGGAATCAATGGCCATACGATGCTGTCACTCAATTCATTCACTCCTCGATTCCCTCGATGCGGATTCCTTGACCCGCACGTAGACTCTTTCTCGCTGCGTCAACTCGTCGTTGAAAAATTGGATTGTTCATCAGTTGGGATTCAGATTCGTCATTCAGGAAGTCGGCAGCGAGGCAGTCCATGAAGATGATGTCGTGGGCGCTGCCCGCCAGCCGGTGCGCCTCGCGCCAGCGGCCGATCTCGCGAAAGCCGGCGCGGCGGTAGGCGCGGATACCGCGTTCGTTGAAGCTGTAGACGCGCAGCATGATCGTGTGCAGGCTGAGTGCGGAGAAGCCATAGTTCAGCAAGAGACGGGTCGTCTCCGTGCCGTATCCCTTCCCCCAACAGTCCTTCTCTCCCAGCCAGATCACGAACTCGGCCCGGCCGTGTGCGTGGTCGATATCGCGCAGGCCGCTGATGCCGATCGGGCGCATGGTCACCCGCTCATAGACGACGAACCACACTTGATCCTGCGCGGCGTTCGCTTGCTCGTAGAGCGCTGTCGCCGCCTCCCGCGGAACCGGGTGGAGCGGCGCACCGAGCGGCGCCATCACCGCAAAGTCGTTGAGCCAGCGCTCGATCACGGGCGTGAGTTCCCGGCTGTCCGGTCCAAGGGCGACAAGCTCGCCGATGACATTCAGGAGCGGGGTGTCGTTCATCGCACTATCGATCCTCACCACCACGCGGTTCATGTGATGAGTGATGAGTATAGGCGCTCTGGCGCCGGCTGCTCTGGCGCCGGCTGCTCCACCGCGTGATGCGACTGGCAGCGAGTCGTATATGCGTCCGATGTGCATCACCTTGTGAACGGGTGCCAACTCTTCTACCGTGGATCTAACAGACCCCGCGCTCGTATGACGGGAAAGGACCATTCGATGTTCAAGGTCAAGCGGCTCAATCATGCCGTGCTGTACGTGCGCGATGCTCAGCGTGCGGCACGGTTCTATCAGGACGTGCTCGGCTTTGTCATCGCGGAGCAGATGGGCGACCGCGCCGTCTTCATGCGTACCAGCGCCGACGGCGACAACCATCACGATCTCGGCCTGTTCGGCATCGGCGCCGATGCGCCACCGCCGACCGCGGGCCGGCAGGTCGGCCTCTATCACCTCGCCTGGGAAGTCGAAACGCTGGACGACCTCGCCCGCGCCCAGACCGACCTCGCCAACGCCGGTGCGCTCGTCGGCGTCAACGACCACGGCGCCAGCCTCAGCCTCTATGCCAAGGACCCGGACGGTAACGAGTTCGAGGTCTTCTGGATGGTCCCCCGCGAAGAGTGGGCAACCCGGCGCGGCGGACGGCTCGATATCGCCGGGGAACTCGCCCGGCGCGGCCTCGCGGGCGCCCGCGCCGAATAGGCTCGCGGTCGTGTCCCTCACGCTCGCCGCGCAAGAATGAGCAGGCAGAAGTCAACGTCGCTGTACTGCTCAACAAAGGATTGATGCGCGAAGCTGGACGGAATGTTGCGGACCGGTAGATCGCGGACGGCCAGCAGGTCGAAGCCGGCGCCGGTGACGGCATTCAAGTAGTCTTGGCGGCTGTGTGGCATGTTCGGTAACCAGTACGTTGCATCATCGGTCGAGAATTGCGTGCGCATGCCCCGCACCACGCTTGCGGGGTGAAAGTCCGTGATCAGGAGGTGCCCGCCCGGTCGAACGACGCGCGCGCACTCCCGCAGCGGCACGGCGATGTCGCTCATGTGGCAGAGTGCCAGGGCACAGATGATCAGATCAAAACAGCGATCGACAAAGGGAAGCCCATCCTCGACCCGCGCGAGCACGAACTCCACCGCCGCACCCGTCGCGGCCGCTGCACGCCGTCCGGCCGCAACCATGGGCGCCGACTGATCCAGTGCGGTCACATGGGTTCCGGACGATGCGAGTCGCAGCGCATGCCGGCCCGTACCGGCGGCCAGATCGAGGATCTCCTGTCGCGGGATATCCGCCAGCAGATCCCGCACATGTGCCTCTTCGAGGAGGATCAGCGCGTTTTGCCCGCTATCGTAGGTCGTCGCCCAGCGCGCATACCCTTCGAACGCATCGACCTCGATTGGAATGCGGTCCTTCATGGCACCGTCCACACCTTTCCTCCGCAGCCATCAGCGGAATTCACCCGCCACATTGACACCCGTCAGACAGCGTGTCTAAAGTACCGAATTGCGCGGGCGTTCGCGCGAAGGCAGGATCGAATCTTATGGCATCTTCAGATGTCATCCATTCCGGTTCTGCCGTATCCCCGCGCCATTCGTCAATTGGGGGGACTTCGATGCCCTATCAGTTCGCCATCTACGAGAAGCGCGACCACATCGCCTATGTCACGCTCAACCGGCCGGAGGTGCTCAACGCGCTCCATGCCGCCGCGAACGAGGAACTGAGCGAGATCTGGAACGACTTCGACGCCGACCCGAATA
>JBFXAN010000232.1:0-8579 GCA_050184225.1 Dehalococcoidia bacterium
GCACGCAAGGCGGTTTAGCGGGAAAACCTCTCCACACCTACCTATACCTGCGGATCATTCGCCATCTTACGCAGATCCTATGATGCGAAGGGAGGTCGATTCAAGGGCAGATGGCCCTCACCCCCGACCCCTCTCCCGCCGAGCGGGAGAGGGGAGCCTCACGGAACCGATGCTCCCAACTTGGTCGAATGGTACGGGTGGCGCGATGGGTGATACTGGCACCCTCGTGCCGATCAGTCTCCTCTCTCCCAGGATTGGGAGAGAGGACGAGGGTGTTGGCCGCACACACTCACGCCGGCTCCACGCACACCGCTGCAAATTTCAGCTCCGGCTCTTTGGAGCGAGGGTCAATCGTTTCGCTGGTGGTAAGGTTGACGACGCTGCGCTCGTTCCAGAGGGAACCCCAGTGGAAGGGGGCGAAGACGGTGCCGGGGCGGATCGCTTTGGAGAGGCGGGCTGAGAGCTCGGCTGTTCCTCGGCGCGAGCGAACCCGCACCGCCTGACCATTGCGGATGCCAAGGGCGCGGGCATCCTGTTCGTGGATCTCTAGGAACGGCGCGGAGACGCTCTTGTTCAGCTTCGCAACCTTGCCGGTGCGGGTGCGGGTGTGCCATTGGTCCTTCACCCGGCCGGTGGTGAGCACGAGCGGGAACTCGGCCGTGACCGGGTCGGCCGTCGGCCGGTATTCGGGGACATGGAAGCGGGCGCGGCCGTCGGCCGTGGGAAAGGCGCCCATGCTAAAGAGTCGCTCCGTGCCTCGCCGCGTGCCTTCGGGACAGGGCCACTGGACGCCGCCGGTCTCGCGCAGCAGGCGATAATCGACCCCGGTGATGTCGAGGTCGCGGCTGCGGGTCATCTCGCGGTATTCGAGGAAGATCTCCTCGGCGCTCGCGTAGTTGAAGGCGTGACCGAAACCGAGCGCCTCCGCGATGCAGCAGATGATCTGCCAGTCGGCCAGCGCCTCGCCGGGAGGATTTCCCGCCCGTTCAAGCAGGCAGATGCGCCGCTCGCTGTTCGTCATCGTGCCCTCCCGCTCGGACCATTGAGCGGCGGGCAGGATCAGGTCGGCGAGCGCCGTCGTCTCGGTCGGGTGATATGGATCCTGGACGACGACGAGCCCTGCCTTCGCAAAGGCGGCCCTGACTCGCTTCTGGTTGGGGAGGGAGACGAGCGGATTGGTCCCGGCGATCCAGAGCACCTTGATCTTCTCTTGTTCCAGCGCCTCCACCATCTCCATCGCCGTGAGGCCCGGCCGCGGCGAGATCGAGTCTGGGGGCAGTCCCCACGCGGCTTCGGTTGCGGCGCGGTCGCAGGCGTTCGCCACGAGGCGATGGCCGGGAAGCGTCGTGGCCAGTCCGCCGGCCTCGCGCCCGCCCATCGCGTTCGGCTGGCCGGTGAGGGAGAAGGGGCCGGTTCCCAGTTTGCCGATGTTGCCGGTGGCGAGGGAGAGATTGATCAACGCGAGGTTCTTGTCGACGCCCGATGTGCTCTGATTGACACCCATCGACCAGAAGCTGAGCGCGCGCCCGTTGGTGGCGAAGATCCGCGCGGCATCGACGATCCGCTGGGCCGGGATGCCGGTGACATCTTCGACCAGTTCCGCCTGGAAGCGGGAGAGCACGGCCCGCAGTTCTTCCCAGCCGGTTGTGTGTGCGGCGATGTAGGCGCCGTCCAGGCCGCCGAAGAGTGCCGTCTCGTACAGCAGCGCGTTGAGCAGCGGCACATCCGCACCCGGCTTCACGGCGAGGTGGATGTCCGCGATCTTGGCCGTCTCGGTTTCGCGCGGGTCAATCACGATCACCTTGACCCGGTCGCCGCCCGCCCGCTTCCGTGCCTTCACCCGGTTGAACAGGATCGGATGGCACGCCTCCATGTTGGCGCCGGCGATCAGGATCGTGTCGGCCTGCTCGATGTCGGCGTAGGCGGCGGGTGGTGAGTCCTTGCCCAGCGCGAGGTTGTAGGCGGCGACGGCGCTCGCCATGCACAGCCGCGAGTTGGTGTCCTGATTGTTGGTGCCGATAAAACCCTTGGCGATCTTGCCGAAGAGGTAGTAGTCCTCGGTGAGCAGCTGACCGGAGCCGTAGAGCATGATCGAATCCGGGCCGTGCGTGGCGACAGCATCACGGATCGCCCCCGCCATCTGCCCGATCGCGGCGTCCCAACTGACACGGCGGGCAGTGCCGGTTTCCCGGTCACGCGCGAGCGGATAGGCGAGCCGGTCCTCGGTGATCAGCACCGGCGCGAGTAGCGCCCCCTTGGCGCAGAGTTTGCCCGCGTTGACGCTGTGGGTTGGGTCGCCCTCGACCTGGGTGACGACACCGTTCTGGGCGCGGATACGGAGGCCGCACCCAGTCCCACAGTAGGGACAGATTGACCGTTTCCACTCGCCTTCACCGCCCATCAGTCACCTGCCTCCGCGAGCCGGGGCGTGGCATGCAATGCGGGCAGCGCCCGACTCAGGCCGGTGCGGGCGGCGCTGCCGGTTGGCGCCCAGGTGCCGCGCCAGCCGCGCTGCGCCACGATCAGCGCCGCCAATGTCAGCAGCGCTCCCACGGTAAAGACGAGGAAACCGGTCGCGTAGGTGCCGGTGCGGTCGTAGAGCGAACCAAGCAGGAAAGGCAGCAGGAAGCCGCCGACGCCGCCGGCCGCGCCCACGAGGCCCGTGACCGTGCCGATGTCGTTGGGGAAGCGCAGTGGAACCAGTTGGAAGACAGCGCCGTTGCCCATGCCGAAGACGGCCATGATGGCGATGAGCAACGGAATCATGATCGCAAGCGCCGGCAGGGTGGCGACGCCAAGCATCAGCAGCGCGATCAGACCGAGCAGCGTCAGCAGCAGGCGGATGCCGCCGAAGCGGTCGGAGAGGTAACCGCCAACGGGACGGGCAAAACTGGCGGCGAAGACACAGAGGGCCGTGAGGTCGCCCGCCTGCACCCGGCTGAGATCGTACTGTTCGCGCAGAAAGATCGCCAGATAGCCGCCGAGGCCAACAAAGCCGCCGAAGGTGACGGCGTACATCACCGCGAACCAGCCGGTGTCGGCCTGGCCGAGCACGCGGCCGTACTGCTTCAATCCGAACGCGCGCGGCGTTCTGGGCGAATCCTTCGCCAGCAGGATGAAGGCGGCCAGCGTGCAGAGGATCGGGATCAGCGCCAGGCCAAACACTGCCTCCCAGCCGAACTCACGCGCCAGCCGCGGCGCGAACAGGGAGGCGAGCACCGTGCCGCTGTTCCCCGCGCCGGCGATGCCCATCGCCAGCCCCTGATGCTCCGGCGGATACCAGCGGCTCGCCAGCGGCAGCGCCACGGCGAAGCTGGCGCCGGCCACGCCGAGCAGCAGGCCGGTGAGCATCACCGTCGAGAACGAATCCGCGAAGCGCCAGCCGATCAGCAGCGGAATCGTCGTCAGCGCCAGCCCGACGATGCCGACCCGCCGCCCGCCGAAGCGGTCGCCCAGCGGTCCCAGAATCAGGCGGAAGAACGACCCGGCGAGGATCGGCGTCGCCGTCATCAGCCCCTTCTCGGTGCCGCTGAGACCGAAGTCGGCGGCAATGAAGTTGCCGAGGGCGCCGAGCAGCGTCCAGACCATGAAACTGACGTCGAAGTAGATAAAACTCGCCGCCAGCGTCGGCCGGTTACCGCTCCTCAGGAATGCGTTGAGATGACTCATGGGCTACCTAACCCCCCGACCCCCTTCCCTCGCAGGGAAGGGGGAGTACGCACTCGCGGTGGTCGAACGAGTGTCGTCGACGTCGCCCAACGTGATACTGGCATCCTCGGTCGACGAGGACTCCCCCTTCCCTGCGAGGGAAGGGGGCCGGGGGGTTAGGTAACCGGAACCGGTTCGCGCCGCTGAATCACCGGAATCAGCAACTCTGGCAACTCCTCGAACGTCACGTTGTCGTGCGTCTTTTCCGCGAGGCGGCCGTCATGGCCCATCTGCCCGCCCTGGAAGACGTCGGCGGCGTCGTGGATCGTGCCGTCGCGGCGGACCCGCGCCGCCTGGAGGCCGACATCGCCGATGTGATGCTGGCCGCAGGCATGGGGACAACCGGACATTTGCAAACGGAAGCGCGTATCGGGATTGAGGTCGGGTAGTTGCTGCGCCAGCGTCCGTGCCAATGCGAGGCCGCGTCCCTTCGTGTCGATCAGCGAGAAGTGGCAGAAGTCATTGCCGGTGCAGGTCACGAGGCCGCGCACGATCGGATGCGGCGCCGGGCTCAATTCCTGCAGGAGCGGCTCGCACAGGAGGGTGTCGATCCGCTCTTTGCGCACATGCGGAATCAACACGTTCTGGTCGGCGGTGAGGCGCAGTTCGCCCGCACCATACTCCTCCGCCAGCCGCGCGAGTTCCTTCATCTGGCCACCGGTGATCCGGCCAACGGGCACATTTAGTCCGACGTACATGCGGCCGTCGTGCCACTGCTGGTGGACGCCGATGTGATCGCCGCCGTGACTGCGTACTTCATCCTGCCCCGCCGGCGGCAGCGACCGGCCGAGATAGGACTCGACTTCCGCTCGGAAGTGCGGCACGCCCCACTCGCGCAGCAGTACCTTCAGGCGGGCCTGAAGCCGGGAGTCGCGCGGGCCGTGATCGCGGAAGACTTCGAGGACTCGGCAGGCGATGTCGACGACCTCATTCGGCCGGACGAAGGCGTCCATTGGCTCGCCGAGATGCGGCTCCTTGCCGCCGAGGGCACCACCGATCCAGACGTTGAAGCCGACCGTTCCGTCCACGGCCGTCGCCGGCGTGAAGCCGAGGTCGTTCGCCTGGGCGTGACCGCAATCCTGGCGGCAGCCCGTGACGGAGATGTTGAACTTGCGCGGCAGGTTGCTGTATTCACGCCGGTTGAGGATCGCCTCTTGCAGCGCGTAGGTCAGCGACGACGCATCCAGCACCTCGTCGGGATCGAGTCCGGCGATCGGACAGCCGACGTAGTTGCGGACGTTGTCCATCCCCGACTGCTGCGACGTCAGCCCGACCATGCGCAGCCGCTCGAACAGCGACGGCACCTGTTCGATCGTGATCCAGCGCAACTGAATGCTCTGACGGGTGGTGAGGTCGGCCATGTTGCGGCCGAGGCAGGTGGTGAGATTGCCCAGTTCGCGCATCTGCGTGCTGGTGATGATGCCGTTGGGGATGCGCAGGCGAACCATGAAGTAGCCCGGTGTCGGTTTGCGCCGAAAGACGCCGTACCACTTCAGCCGCTCGAAGTCATCGTCCGGAATCGCGTGATACCCCTCGGCGGCGAAGCGCGCGAGGTCATCGATCACGTCAAGGCCATCTCTCTCGGCCTTGATCGCTTCAATCTTGTTCATCCACCGTTCTCCCAAGCACCATGAGTGGTTACTTAGGACGCTATAGATGGCGGATGACCGTTCTGTTCTGCTTGTGTGTTGCTCCGGCGAAAGAACGATGCCCGACATGCGACCGATGTGCGGCGGCTGTGGCGCCGTTGTGTGACGCGGATGTGACGGCGGAAGCGGCCCTCACCCCCGGCCCCTCTCCCGTCGCGACGGGAGAGGGGCGCCGAACTCAACCGCGAACGCCAACACGCACCCTGGCGCGGTCCGGCCGATCGATAAACTGGTGCTCATGGCCAGATCAGCCTCCCCTCGCCCGCCGTGGCGGGCGAGGGGTCGGGGGTGAGGGACGTTCTACGCCGGCGTCGCCTGCATCGCCTCGATCAAGACGGCGGCGACCTCCGGGCGGCTGAACTCCGGCGGCGGCTTCTGGCCGCTGGAGAGCAACTCGCGCACCTTCGTGCCCGAGAGGGTGACGTGCTCCTCCGGCGTGTGGGGACAGGTCTTGGTCGAGGCCATCCCCTCGCAGCGGCGGCAATAGAAGGTGTGATCGAAGAAGAGCGGCGTGATGCCGAGGGCGGCGGCGTCGAACTCGTCGAAGATGCGCTGCGCGTCGTACGTGCCGTAGTAGTTGCCGACGCCGGCGTGGTCGCGGCCGACGATGAAGTGCGAGCAGCCGTAGTTCTTGCGGATTAGCGCGTGGAAGATCGCTTCCCGCGGCCCGCCGTAGCGCATCGCCGAGGGGTTGACGGCGAGGACCACGCGATCGGCGGGGTAGTAGCGTTCCAGCAACACCTCATAACAGCGCATCCGCACATCGGCGGGGATGTCGTCGCTCTTCGTCTCGCCGACGAGCGGGTGGAGCAGCAGCCCATCGACGGTCTCCAGCGCCGCCTTCTGGATGTACTCATGCGCGCGGTGCACCGGGTTTCGCGTCTGGAAGCCGACCACCCGCCGCCAGCCGCGCCGGTCGAATTCCGCCCGCGTTTGCACTGGGTCGAGCCGGTACGGGGCGAAGTTGTCGTGTGGCGGGCGGCGAAAGACGTTCACTGGCCCGGCGACCAGCACCTCGCCCTGCCGGTAGAGCGCCGCCACGCCGGGATGGGCGTCCTCGTCCGTGCGATAGACGCGACGTGCCTCCTCCTGCTGGTCATAGCCGAACGTCTCGGTGACCGTCAGGATCGCCAGCGGTAGTCCGGCTTCGTCGGTGAGGAGCACATCACCGCCCTCGGGCAATGACCGCGCCACCTCGGCGGAGACGGCGAGCGTCACCGGGATCGACCAGGGCAGGCCGGAGGTGAGATGCATCTCGCGCACCACCGACTGATAGTCCGCCGGACCCATGAAACCGGTCAGCGGACTGAACCCGCCGATCGCGATCATTTCCAGGTCTGAGAGCGTGCGTTCGGCGAGCTGAATGCTGGGTAGTGTCTGCGCGCGCTCCTCCAGCGCGCGGGCATCGTCGTCGGCGGCCAGCCGGTTGACCAGCGTGCCGCCATGGGGAGGGATCAGGTTGCTCATGCGGGAACCTCGTGGGTGGGGATCAGGAGTAGAGAATGAGAGGTCAGGCGTCGGGCGTGGCACCGGCCGCGTGTCACTGTCAATCGGCGGGGACAGCTTCACGCTCGGCGAGCAGACCCCGCGCCTGGAGGTAAGACACGATGCGGGCGTGGCTCGTTGTCACGTCCTCCACGTCGCTCTGGATGAGGACTTCTGGGGTGATGGGTTCCTCATAGGGGTCGGAGACACCCGTGAAGTTGGGCAGTTCGCCGCGGAGCGCGCGCTCGTAGAGTCCCTTCACATCGCGGCGGGTGAGTTCCTCAATCGAACAACTGGCGTAGACCTCGACAAAGGGGACGCCGTCGCCCTCCACCAATGCGCGGACCTCGTCGCGCACCGCGCGGTAGGGCGAGATCGCGGCGGAGATCACGCCGACACCATTCCGTCCCAGGAGACGGGCGACATAGCCGATGCGGCGGATGTTCGTGTCGCGGTCTTCCTTCGAGAAGCCGAGACCCTTGCTGAGGTTGGTGCGGATCTCATCGCCGTCCAGCACCTCAACGTGCTGACCGCGCGACGCCAGTTCCTGCTGAAGCGCCGTCGCCAGCGTCGACTTCCCTGCCCCGGAGAGGCCCGTGAACCAGATAACAAAACCAGTGGACATCGTTGCTCCTTGCCGCCCTCACCCCCGGCCCCTCTCCCGCATGGCGGGAGAGGGGAGCCTCACGCAACTGTGATTGTCAGCACGCACCAGGGTGTGGGTTGTCCGATCGTCGAGCGGATGTTCACGGTCACTCAATACTCCCCTCTCTCGCCAGGCGGGAGAGGGGCCGGGGGTGAGGGCCGTTACTTCACGACTTCGCTTCCGCGTTCCATACGGCCGGTCTCCACCGAAAAGTGGATGCCGCATTCCTTCGGCGCGTCGAACTCCCACCACCAGCGGCCCGCGCGTGGGTCTTCGCCGGCGGTGGTGGGGCGGGTGCATGGGGCGCAGCCGATGCTGGTGTAGCCCTGTTCGTAGAGGGCGCTGGTCGGCACATCATTCGCGCGGATGTATTCCCAGACCTGCGCCTCCGTCCAGCCGGCGAGCGGGTTGAGCTTGACGAGGCTGCCGTGGTCATGGTCGATCTCGACGGCGCGGACGGCGGCGCGAGTGCTCGACTGATCGCGGCGAAGGCCGGTCACCCAGGCGTCGAGGCTGGCGAGCACCTTGTTCAGCGGATTGACCTTGCGGATCTCACAGCAGCCGAGGCGGAGCGGCACGCTTCGATAAAAGGCGTTGACCCCTTCACGGCGAACAAAGTCTTCGAGTTCCGTCGCGTCCGGGTAATAGACCTCCAGCGCGATGCCGTACCGGTCGCGCACCTGGTCCATCAACTCGTAGGTTTCCGCCGGCATCCGGCCGGTGTCGATCGTGAAGACGCGGACGGTGGGGTTGATCCGTCGGGCCATGTCCAGGATCGCCATCCCGTCCGCCTGGAGGCTGGTACAGATCGCGAGCCGGTTGCCGAAGCGTTCGATCCCCCAACGCAGCACCTCCTGCGGCTCGCGGCCGTCCAGTTCGGCTGCCAGTGCAGCGGTCTCGCGCTCGTCCAGACGGACTCGTTCCTCGATTACCACGCTGGGCAACCCTCCTTGTGTGGGTCTGTCTAGAGCGTGTTATGAACTTCCGCCAGATACGATGGCGGCATGCCGAACCGCAAAGCGTATCCGACCGATGTTACAGATGAAGAATGGGCGTTCGTGGCCCCGTACCTGACGTTGATGACCCCAGCC
>JBFXAN010000233.1:0-8556 GCA_050184225.1 Dehalococcoidia bacterium
GGGGAGTCCTGGCCGGCGGTGGTTGAACGCGTGTCGTCGATATCGTCAGACGAGATACTGGCAGACCTCGATTGAGAGGACTCCCCCTTCCCTGCGAGGGAAGGGGGTCGGGGGGTTAGGTAGCCCCCCACCCCACAACTTCCCTCACCACCACCCCAATCAACGCTCTCGACTCCAAATCCATCGCCCGATACTGCTCATACTTCGCCCGCAGCGCCGCAATCCCCCGCTCCCGCTCTCCCGCATCCTCCACCAGCGTCGCCACACCCCGCACCTGCAGCCACCGCAGCCGCGACCAATCCTCGTCGTACACATCAACCACGAGGCACACGTCAGGATGCGCGAGGATGTTCCGCACCCGCCGCAACGGCTTCCCTGTCTCCCGCTTCGGCTTCTCGTCGATCGGCGTATAGATCACCCCGTCGAGCAGCGCAAAGCAGATCGGCACCGCGTGCGGCCGTCCCGCGCTGTCCACCGTTGCCAGCCGGCCGACACGCTGCTGATCGAGAAAGTCCGCCTGTTCCTGAGTAATCATCGGCCGGCATGGTACCGTACCCGACAGAACACTGCGAGGGGATGACACGATGGATGCAGCAGCGCGGTACGCGGAGCGGCTCGACGCGGTCAACACTCAATTGGAGCGGGTGGCCGGCGCCACCTATGACAACCGCTGGGATCGGATGGCGTCCGCCTTCACGATGGACCCGCACCGCGACCTCGACCCCAACCTCGCCATCGTCGCTGAGTACGTCCGCCCCGACGACGTCATCGTCGACGTCGGCGGCGGCGCCGGACGGGTCAGCCTCCCTCTGGCGCTGCGTGCCCGCGAAGTGATCGACGTCGATCCATCGCCGGGCATGTGCGCCGCCTTCGAAACCTCCGCCCGCGACGCCGGCATCACCAACGCCCGCGCGATCCAGAGTGCCTGGCCCGCCGAAGGCGTCGCAGGCGACCTCGTCCTCGTCTTCAACGTCACCTACTTCGTCCGCGACATCGTCCCCTTCGTCGAAGCCCTCCAACACACCGCCCGCCGCCGCGTGATGATCGGCGTCTGGAGCGTGCCCCCACCCGCCCAGGACCTCGCCCTCTTCGAACTGGTCCACGGCGAACCCGGCGAATCAGTACCCAGCCATCGCGAATTGCTGCCCGTCCTCTGGGAGATGGGCATCCTCCCCGATGTCCGCGTCCTCCCCAACGACTTCCGCTTCCCCGGCGCCTTACCCCAGTCTAAGGAAGCAGCGATCGACTTCGCCCTCGACCGTCTCGCCGCCAAGGAGAAGGAGCGCCCGCGCAGCATCGTCACCGAACGCTTCGACGAGTTATTCACCCAGAGCGAGGCCGGCTACCGGTCGCGCTGGCGACCATCGGCACGCGAAATGCTCATCACCTGGGAGACGCCACCCGTCGCTCCCTAATCGCTCGCACAAGCCTCCTGGGAGCGCGGCTATCCTGGCTGCATTGGTAGAGTGGCGAACACCGACACGGCCAGGATGCCCGCGCTCCCAGGTGACGTTCAGGTCGTGGAAACCCGCTTCGCCGCCTCAACCTCCCGCTCCAAGGCTGCCACCTCTTCCGCTGTCGGTTCCTCACGGCCATAGCGCGCTCCGGCAAAACGGTCGCTCAGCCGGACCGGCCCGGCCGCTTGATAGGTCTCCGAGAGGCTCGGCGCAAACTCGTGTGGGGTCGCCGCCGGTGGACGCGGTGCCCCACGCCCTTCTGCATCTTCCAGTAAATCGAGATACATCCGTCGAACACGGCGGGCGTTCGGCGGCAGATCCGGCTCCTTCTCCGCGCCACCACGCCGCCACCGGTTCATCAGCCCGCGGAACAGCGCGTTGAGGTCGCGTCCCAGACCTCCCTCGGCATCGATCGCCTCGCGCACCTCATCGCCCGTGCGCGTCGTCGGCCGCCGCAGCCGCCGGAAGATGCGGTAGAGGATGAAAGCCACAATCGCAACGACCAATAGCACAAACAGGAACTTGAACAACGTCAGCAGAAAGCCGATGAAGACGCTCTGGTCCCCCTGCTCCTCCACCTGCTCGGCGGTGTCGGTCGCGAAGCGGGTGTCCACCCGCCACTCCGAATTCTCGTTCACAAGCCGGCTCAGCAGAAACGTGACGATCCAGCTCACCGGCAGGGCAATCGCGTAGATCAACAGGTCGATGATCCGCAGCACCAACAGCCCCACCGGCGCCAGCAGCCGGTTGGCCAGTCCGAGCGGGAACAGGCCAAGCAACGCGCTGATCACGCCGAGACCGGCGACGGTGCCAAGCACCACCTGCATCCACGGACCCCGCGCCGCGTGGCCGCCGGACTCCTCCGCGACCTGGAGCTGGATCAGCGCCAGCGTGAACAGTCCGCTGAGGAAGAAGGGCAGCGCCGCCAGGTTGATCAAGTCGCCCGCGTGGGTCGATTGGCCGAAGAGCAACGTGATCACGAAGATCACCAGCCCAATCGAGAACGACATCAGTACCAGCCCATACGTCATGTCCCGTTGCGCGATCCAGACACCACGCACCCACCCGGCGCAGATGACGAGCACCCCCCACGTCTGCGGCCAGCGCGACTGCAGATACTCGTCCGGTGAATTGGCAAAGCCCGTGAACCAGGAGAAGGACAACGGATTGCCGCCGGTGTTGTACTGCACGTTCAGCAGCACCGTCAGCGCCAGCACCGTGCCGCCCGCCCCCAGCACGACCAGCGCCGGCACCGAGAGGTCAAACCGTAGCAGGCCCCGCACCAGGCCATACCCGCCGAGCATGGCCAGTAACACGGTGGGATACGCCGGTCCGCTCCCGCCCGCACCGCCGGCGAGCACCAGGCTGATCACATACAGCACCAGCGATTCCATCACGATGAACGAGAGCGTGGTCAGCAGTCCGCGTTTCATCATCTCTGCCCGTTCCTACGCCCGCTCGATCGCGGGCGTCGCCGTCTCTGCCTCAGCCGGACGGGCAAAGCTCGTGTCGTGGTCGTGGTCGCGCTCGAGCTCGCGCATCCGGGGAGCGAGATCAAAGACATTGAGTCCGGCCAGCGGCGGCGGTGGCTCTGTATCCGCCGTCCAGAGGATCGCCAGCGGATAGCCTTTGAGTTGCAACCGTTGCAGCGTCGCCGCCAGTGACTCGTGACAATACGATGCGACTAAGACGATCGTCGCGCCCAGCGGCAGCCGGCGGGCCGCCTCCTCGAGGACTTCCTCGAGCGGCGCGATCGTCAGCGGCGACACCATGGCCAGCGCTTCGAGGATCCGGGTCAGCTGGTCCGGGTCGCGTCCCGCCGGGATCGACATCGCCCGGTCCGCCCCCGGATAGCTGCTGTTGGCGATCAGCCCGGTCGCATAGCGATGATCGTGCGCCCATCGCGACACGGAGCCGGCCAGCGAGATCGACCGCTCGAGTCGCACCGGGTCGTATCCCTCCCAGACGTGCTCCAGCGTCGTCACATTCAGTGCCACCAGCAGATACAGCGACGACGACGGTTCATAGACGCGCGACTGGAGGACGCCGCGCCGCGCCGTCGCCTTCCACTCGATCCGCTTGAGCGGATCACCGGCGCGATAGTCGCGGATGCCGACCAACCGGCTCGGATCCTCGAAGATCGGCGACCCACCCCGCTCCTCCCCGAACGGCCGCCGCGTCGGCAATCCCAACGCCGCGAGGTCATACAGGCGTGGCAGCACCGTCACATGGTCCTGCCGGCTCCGCTCGCCGCTCGTCGAGAAGAACCCGAACGGATCGCCGGAGCGCAACATCGCCGGACCGAACCGAAAGTACCCGCGCGACGTGCACTGAAAGCGCGTCTGCCACGCCACCCGCTGATACCACGCGAGCGATGTTGTCCGCGTCACCGATACCAGCCCGGAGAAGCCGGACGGCGAGGTATGTACCCCCGGGGCCGGCATCGCCTCCGGCACATTGTCCTGCACGTCGATCCAGGGTAGTGGCAGCGCCTTCCGGTTGGTCAGACTGAACGTGACGTCCAGTTCCTCGCCGACAAAGGCCCGCCGGCTCGCCAGCGTCCGTCGGTACTCCAACCGCTCCAACGCAAACCGGTTCCACGCCCGCGCCAACCCACCCGTCAACAGGATCAAGATCCCCATCGCCGCCACGGCAGGCTCCCGTGTGCCAATGCCCACCAGCGTCACCACCACCGCGATCGTCACCCACGCCTGACGGAAGAACATCGGCCGGCCCTCACCCCCGACCCCTCTCCCGTCACGACGGGAGAGGGGAGCTTCACTCAACCGCGAACGCCACCACACACCTTGGCACAGTCAGACCGATTGACACGCTGATGCTCATGGTCACTGTAGGCACCCCTCTCCCGTCGTGACGGGAGAGGGGTCGGGGGTGAGGGCCGCTCCTCCCCTCACTCCACCACCGGCGCCGGCACGCCCTCCAGTACCTCGTCCACGATCGCCGCCGCGTCGCGCCCGCGCAGCCGTGTCTGCGACGACAGGATCAGCCGGTGCGGCAGCACGACTGACGCCAGCACCTTGGCATCGTCCGGCAGGACATACGCGCGACCCCGGATCAATGCCAGTGCCCGCGCCGCGCGGAACAGCGCCAGCGTCGCGCGAGGACTCGCCCCCAGATCCAAACCAGGATGCTCGCGCGTCGCCGTAATCAGCCGCACGATATACCGGCGCACGATCGGCTCGCAGAAAACGCGTGTCGCGGTGGCGCTGAGGGCGCGCAGATCCTCGGCGCCGAGGACCGGTTCGAGCTCGTCCAGCGGATTCGCGTCCTCGAACCGGGCCACCATCGCGTCTTCCTCGTCTTCGCTCGGGTAGCCGATCTTCAGACGCAGGAGGAAGCGGTCGAGCTGTGCCTCCGGCAGCGGAAACGTACCCTCAAGCTCGATTGGGTTTTGTGTCGCAAGCACCAGAAAGGGCGACGGCAGCCGCATCGTCTCCCCATCGACCGTCACCTGGCGCTCCTCCATCGCTTCGAGCAGCGCCGACTGCGTGCGCGGCGTCGCTCGGTTGATCTCGTCCGCGAGCACGATCTGCGCGATCACCGGTCCGGGGCGGAACTCGAAGGCTCCCTGCGCCTGATTGTAGATATTGATGCCGGTCACATCCGACGGGATCAGGTCCGGCGTGAACTGGATCCGCTTGAAATCACACCCAATCGAACGGGCGATCGCCTTCGCGAGCGTCGTCTTGCCGGTGCCCGGCACATCTTCGAGGAGGATGTGTCCGTCCGACAGCAACGCGACGAGCACCAACTCGATCACACTGTCCTTACCGACGATCACCCGATTGATGTTGTCACGGATGCGCTGGACCGTGGCCGCCGTCTGCTGCGCTTCGTCATTTGAAAGCCGGACGATCTGAGCTTGTTGCGTGGCGATGGGCAGTACCTCTCTAGAGAAATACCGATGGCTGATCATCACATCGGCAGTCGTGCGGGCATCATACGAGAGCGCCCTACCCGGAGCAATCTCACGACCCGGCGGATCTGTACTTCGCTCATGACTTGTGAGCAGATCGGCGAATGAGGCACACTACAATCGGCGCGACGAGCGGCACGCCGTTCACCCGCGGCAGTCGACCCCGTGCCGACGATCGATCCCGCCCCGCATCCTTGGTCCGTCTGAAATTGGCCCTCAGATGGAACCTGCCGAGCATGTAAGGGAGGCTGAGATGACGCAGACCCAATCACGGCCCAAAGCACGCATCACCCGAGGCAAGTATGAAAACCTCCTCGCTCTCTCCGACGAGAAGGGCACGATCCGCGCCGCTGCCATGGACCAGCGCGGCTCGCTCAAGCGCGCGATCGCCAAGGCGAAAGGCGCCGACGCCAGTAACGAAGAACTGAGCGAGTTCAAAGCGATCGTTACCGAGGTGCTCACGCCCTACGCCACCGCGATCCTGATGGACCCCGAGTACGGCCTCGAGGCGATCAAGCGCCGCGCCCCCGGCACCGGCGTCCTCCTCGCCTACGAAAAGACCGGCTACGACGCCAACGTCAAGGGCCGGCTCCCCGACCTGCTTCCGGAATGGTCCGTCCGCGGTCTCAAAGCGCTCGGCGCCAACGCGATCAAGATCCTCCTTTACTACGACCCCGACGACGACCCCAAGATCAACCGGATCAAACACGCCTTCATCGAGCGCGTCGGCGCCGAGTGCCGCGCCAACGACATCGCCTTCTTCCTCGAACCGCTCGCCTACAGCGACGAGGTCGGCGAGGAGACCGGCTTCGCCTTCGCCAAGGTGAAGCCCGCCAAGGTCACCAAGTACATGGACGAGTTCTCCAAGCCGGAGTACGGCGTCGATGTCCTCAAGGTCGAAGTGCCCGTCAACATGAAGTTCGTCGAGGGCGCCGCCGCCAACACCGACGGTCAGGTCGCCTACACGCGCGACGAAGCGAAGCAACACTTCCGCACCGCCGCCGCCGCATCCCGCATCCCCTTCATCTACCTGAGCGCCGGCGTCAGCGACGAAGTCTTCCGCGAAACGCTCGAGCTCGCCGCCGAAGCAGGCACGCCCTTCGCCGGCGTCCTCTGCGGCCGCGCCACCTGGCAGGACGGCATTCCCGAATTCGGCGCCAAAGGCCCCGACGCCCTCCGCGCCTGGCTCAAGGATCGCGGCGTCCAGAACATCGAGGCGCTCAACCGCGTCCTCGAAAAGGGCGCCCGCCCCTGGTGGGAGTTCTACGGCGGTAAGGACAACATCGAAGTCGTCGAAGGATAGTCAATCGTGGCCCTCACCCCCGACCCCTCTCCCGCCCGACGGGAGAGGGGCGCACGCAGCGACCGACGGCACCAGCTCGACAATCGGCCGGACTGCACTAGGGAATAGGCTGAGGGCCCACGGTCAATTCAGGCTCCCCTCGCCCGCCGGTGCGGGCGAGGGGCCGGGGGTGAGGGCCGGTCCCATGCGCGCGCTTGTCAGTGACATCCTCGTCGAACAGTTCGGCGGCCGCATGCGTGCCGTGGCCCCCGGAATCGAGCTCGTCCAGCTCCGCGGCGACCGCACCTTCGACGGCGACATCAGCACCGCCGAGATCGTCTGCTTCTCCAGCGATCTCTTCAGCCGAAACCTCTATCCCCTCATGTTCGAGCAGTTGCCGAATCTGACGTCGATGCGCTGGTTCCACGCCTTCGTCGCCGGGCTCGATCACCCCGTCTTTCGTGAGATCGCCGAACGTGGCGTCACCGTCACCAACTCCGCCGGATTCAACGCCGTGCCGATCGCCCAGTATGTCTTGGCCGTCATGCTGCGTCACGCCAAGAACATCCCCGCCTGGGAAGCGGCGCAGCGCGAACGGGCGTGGCGTCGGGTTGAGTCCGATGAGCTGACCGGGCGGACCGTCGCTCTGATCGGCACCGGCAGCATCGGCGGGGAGGTTGCCCGGCTCGCCGCCGCCTTCGGCATGCACGTCATCGGCATGCGGCGGCGCGCCGAGCCGATCGACGGCGTGCGACAGCTCTACCCGCCGGACGCGCTGCACCACATGCTGGCGCAGGCGGACTACATCGTCGTTGCCGCACCGCTCACGCCGGAAACCGATGGCCTGCTTGATGCCGCCGCTTTTGCCGTGATGAAGCCAAATGCCTATCTGATCAACGTCGCGCGCGGCCCAATCGTCGTCGAACGGGCACTGCTCGATGCGATCGAACAACAACGGATCGCCGGCGCTGCCCTCGACGTCTTCGACCGGGAACCACTGCCGCCGGAGTCACCGTTCTGGTCGATGGACAACGTCATCGTCACACCGCACAACTCGGCGTCATCACCGCGCACGCTCGAGCGCGGCGCGCTGATGTTCGTCGACAACCTGCGCCGCTACGCCGCGGACGAACCGCTCCTCAACGTGGTCGACTTCGGTTTGTCCTCGACCCCGGCATAAGACCAAGCTCCGCATGATCGTTGGCGTCGGACCACCGGCCTACGGCAGCACGTCGAACTCGATCATCTGACACGTGCGATCCCTGAACGCACAGAACAGCGCCTGCCAGCGTCCCGGTGACGCGTTCGGGAACTGTTGAGCCGGGACAAAATCCAGCGAGAACGTGCCGTCCGGCTGCACCGGCCAGACCACCTCAACGCCATGCTCAGTCCGGATCCGGCGTTCTACTGCATCAGGGGGATAGAACCGGATCGACACCGTCAACCCCGGCGTAAAGCCGCTGCCCGAAAAGACAAAGTGCGTCGCCAGCGTCCCGGTTGGTGGAGATAGCTGGACGTGCTCGCTTCCCGTCTGAGCTTTGACCATGGTGGAAAAAAAGGTGAACGCACAGAAGGCGATCACCGCGGCCAGAATGGGGAGGGAATGGCGCGGGCGCACGACGAGACTCCGACAACAAAGGGGGCCGCATCAATCGTGTCTTGTATCTACCGTAACGAAGTTTGAGCACAAAGGTTAACGAGCCAGGGAGGTCAGCTTTCGGGACACCAATCCCCTCCCCCGACCCCTCCCCCCGCTGCCGCGCGGAGAGGGGTGCACTGGGCTGGGCGAGGATACCAATGCAATCCCTCCCCCGGCCAGACCGTTGCGAAGACGACGCTGGTACCCCAGACCCGGCGAGGCACCCCGCTCCGCGCGGCAG
>JBFXAN010000234.1:0-8441 GCA_050184225.1 Dehalococcoidia bacterium
TGGGGTCCGCTCCATATCCGCGTCCTTCACGAGATCGACGGCGCTGCTGTGACCGCGGTCGCCGATCTCAACCCGGCGCGGCTCGACCACATTGCCGCGACCTATCCCGGCCTGCACACGACGCCGGATGTCGACGACTTGCTGGCGAGCGACGTTGACGCCGTCGTGATCGCGACGCCGGCCGGTACGCATGCATCGCTGGCGACCGCGGCGCTGAAGGCGAGAAAGCACGTTCTGGTCGAGAAGCCGCTCGCCACGAGCACGGCGGACGCCGAGGCGCTTGCATTGCTGGCGGAGCGCGCCGGACGGCGGCTGATGGCCGGCCATACCTTCGTCTATCACGCCGCTGTTCGCGCGCTCCGCGAGTTGATCGGTGGTGGGGTTCTTGGCGATATCTATTATGTCGACTCCAAGCGGGTCAACCTCGGCCTGCATCGCAAGGATGTCGATGTCGTCTGGGACCTCGGCACACACGATGTCTCGATCCTGCGGTATCTGCTCGACGGCGACGCCGAGCGCGTCTCGGCGCACGGTGCGGCGTTTCACAGCGCGGAGACGGCTGAGGTCGCCTATGTCCAACTCCGCTATCCGGGCGGTGTGCTCGCCAACCTCCACGTCAGCTGGCTGGACCCGGTGAAGGTGCGACGGATGACGGTCGTCGGCAGCCGGCGGATGGCGGTCTGGGACGATGTCGAACCGGTCCAGAAGCTGCGGCTGTATGACCGCGGTCTCGACCGCCGGCCGTATCACGACGACTTCGGCCAGTGGCAGGTGGCATATCGACACGGCGACGAGCAGGTGGTGCCGCTCGACTTCAAGGAGCCGTTGCGCCTGGAGGCAGAGGAGTTTTTGTCGTCGATCCGCGAGGGACGCTCCTCGTTGACCGGGGCGGAGGACGGCATCGCCGTGGTGCGCACGCTCGAACAGATCACGGCGGCGATGCAGCCCTCGGCGGCAATCTGGAGCGGTGCGGGTGTCGAGTAGGCAGCAACACCACGCCGGCACGGAGCGAACTCGTTGATGAGCATCCCACTGGTCGATCTCGTCGCCCAATACGAGGCGCTGAAGCCGGAGCTTGACGCGGCGATCCTCGGCGCGCTGGACGGCATGCAGCTCTATCTCGGCCGTAACGTCCGCGCTTTTGAGGGGGAGTTTGCTGCCTACTGCGGCGCGCGCGAGTGCATTGGCGTCGGGTCCGGCACCGACGCCCTCCATCTCGCCCTGCGCGCGCTCGGTATCGGACCCGGCGACGAGGTGGTCGTACCGGCGCACACGTTCTTTGCGACGGCGGAGACAGTCGCGCTCGCGGGTGCGACGCCGGTCTTCGTCGATGTCGATCCGGTAACCCGCTGCCTGAACGCGGAGACGGCAGAGCGGGCGATCGGCGAGCGCACCCGCGCCCTGATCGTCGTGCACATGCATGGCCAGGTCGCGGATATGGCGGGGCTGCGCGAACTGGCGCGTCGTCGCGGACTCGCGCTGATCGAGGATGCGGCGCAGGCGCACGGTGCGGAATACGCGGGCCGGCGGGCGGGCGCGCTGGCCGACATCGCCTGCTTCAGCTTCTACTTCTCCAAGAACCTGGGCGCTTATGGTGAGGCCGGGGCGGTGACCGTCGATAGCTCGGAACTCGCGGAGCGCGTCCGGATGATCCGCGACCACGGCAGCCGCACACGCTACCAGCATGACGTGATCGGGATGAACGCGCGGCTGGACGAGATCCAGGCGGCGGTACTCCGGGTCAAGCTGCCACATCTGGATCGATGGAACGAGCGACGCCGGCAACTGGCGGCCTGTTACGATGATGCGCTGCGTGATACGCCGGTTGAGGTACCGACGGCGGTGGAAGCGACGCGCCATGTCTATCACCACTACGCCGTGCTGGCGCCCCGGCGCGACGCGCTTGCCGCCGCGTTGCGGGAGAGCGGGATCGGGACGGGGATTCACTACCCGATTCCGTGTCATCGACAGGCGGCAATGACCGACGAGGGTGGGACAGGAAGCGTTGCAGACGCTTCGAGCTTACCGGAATCAGAACGGATCGCGGAGCATGTGCTCTCGCTGCCGATGTACCCGGAACTGACGGATAGGCAGGTCGATACGGTGGCGGCGGCGATTCGTCGCTTCTATCAATCTGGTTAGCAGCGGCGGACTGGTTATTCGTCTGCCTTCACTTCCTGATAGAGCGCCTCCATCTCGTCGAGCGACATCTCTTCGAGCGTCAGACCGCGCTCTCTGGCCAAGCGCTCGATGCCACCGAAGCGGCGGGCGAACTTGGCGTTCGTGCGGCGGAGCGCTTCTTCGGCGTCCAGCTTGAGCCAGCGGGCGACGTTGGCGATGACAAAGAGAACATCGCCGAATTCATCGAGTCGCTCCTGATGACCGACCGCGTCACGCAGCTCGGTCAGTTCTTCGGTGAGCTTGTCCAGCACCTGGTCGAGGTTCGGCCAATCGAAGCCGGTGCGGGCGGCGCGTTCCTGCACGGCCTGGGCGTAGGCGAGGGCGGGCATCGTCTTGGGCACACCGGCGAGGATCGACTCGGCGGCGCCCTTCTCTTCCCGTTTGATCTGCTGCCAGGCGACCCATTGTTCGTCGGATGTCTCGATCTGGGCGTCGCCGAAGACGTGCGGGTGGCGGCGGATCAGCTTGCGATTGATCGCGTCGAAGACATCGCCATAGGTGAACTCGCCCGCTTCTTCGGCGATCTCCGTGTGCAGCGTCATCTGCAGGAGCAGGTCGCCGAGCTCCTCGCGCAGGCGCGACGGGTCATCGTCGTCGAGGGCGGCCAGCACTTCGTACGTCTCCTCGAGCAGGAACGGTTTGAGTGACGCGTGCGTCTGCTCGCGGTCCCAGGGGCATCCCTCCGGCGACCGCAGCCGGTGCGAGATCGCCCGAAGGCCGTCGAAGGTGCGGAGGTTTGCCTCCGGTTCAAGCGCCGGGATGTAGAGGCAACTGAGATAGTCGAAGCGGTGCTCCTGCTGGTCGAGGATGTCGAGCGGCAGGGTGTTGATATGCCCGTCCGGCGAGCCGGCGTTTTGCACGACGGTGATCGGATGCTCCGGTGGAAAGAGGGCGAGCAGCGCGTGCTTGAGCGTCGAGATCGGGCCGGACGACGACAGATGCGCGATGATCGCGGGTCGTGCCGGATCGAGCCGCGGGTCCAGCGCATCGGCGAGTTGCAGCCCACCGGCGAGCCGGTCCAACCCAAGGGCGGCACAGACTGGTTCTAGAAAGCTGATTCCCGGGACGATGCGCACGGTGGGACCAGTGCCATCGCGCTCCCGATCGAGCAGTGCCTGGACGGTTGCATCGCCGATCGGAGGGTTACCCGGCACTGCATAGATGATGTCCTCACCGCTGCCGCGATCGATCAGCCGTGCGACGATCGCGTCGCGGGCCGAGCCGAACGCGACCGCCCGCACGATCAGGTCACCGAAGCTTTGCACAGGCGATCGGGCGACCGCCTCAACCGCGGGAAGATGGGGGGTTCGAAACCAGACCGGCGCCGGCCCGGCGAGGAGATCCCGAGCATAGACGGTCAACTGGCCGGGGTCGCCGGGTCCGAGGCCCACTACCGTGATTGTCATGGTGTCTCCGGGAAGCCTATGATCGGGACGAGGGCAGCGAGATCGGGACGCAATCGCGGTTGGCGCGTCCGGCGCGCGGCACCCCTAGTATATCGATGGAAAGCCCGGATGACCTCTACCTCCGATACCGAGGGCGCCGCGCCGCCCCCGCCCCCGCCGACAGACGGAGCACGCGACGGTGACGATCGGCCGTCGCAGCGCGTCCGACGTGCCACACGACGGCCCAGCCTGATCGCGGTCGCCGCTGGTCAGATCGGCATCGTCTTTGAAGCGGTCTGGTCACATGTGCAACGGGCACGCTGGCTTGCCACAATCGGCGCCGCGATCTTCGTCGTCGCGCTGCCGATCGCGCTGATCGGCACCAATGTCCGGATCCTCTTTACCAGCAGCCCGCTCTACACCTTCGCGCTCGATACGTACGACGTGGCCGCGATCACTGGCATCCCGCGCGAGGAACTGTCCCGGGCAATGGCGGAGATCCGCGACTACTTCACCAACAATCAGGAACTGCTGCGGATCACCGTGGTCGACGAGCAGGGGCGCAGCGATCCACTCTTCACGCCGCGCGAGGTGATCCACATGCGCGACGTGAAGGAGTTGGTCCAGAGCATCTTCCGGGCACAAGAACTGGCGCTGGTGCTGCTGGCGATCTATGTGGCGCTGCGATTCGCGATCGAACGGCAACGGGCATGGGCCGGGCTGGCGCGGTTGACGCGGGCGTCGATGCTCGGCACGCTCGCCTTCGCGGTCGCCTTCGGCATCACGGCACTGCTGGGCTTTGACCGGCTGTTCAACCGCTTCCACGAACTGAGTTTCAGCAATGACTTCTGGCAGCTGGACCCGGCGCAGGACCGGCTCGTGCAGATGTTCCCGCAGGACTTCTGGCTGGTCTCCACCGTGATCCTGGCGGGGCTGACGATCGTGCAGGTGCTGGCGCTGCTGGCGGTGTCGTGGCGGTATTTGCAGAAGGAACCCCTCCCCCGGCCCCTCCCCCCGCTGACGCGCGGAGAGGGGAGCCACGCCGGGTCGTGGTGCCAACGTAGACCGGCCCCGCGGGCAGATCGCGGCGAGGGTGACGCTGGCACCCTCGCCCGAGCAGGGCTCCCCGCACCCCGCGGCCGCGGGGGGCGGGGCCGGGGGAGGGGGGCGGCTCTCACCGATCTCGTGTCAGCAGAAATCTCCCCATCTCATCTAGCTCACGCTTCGCGTCTTCCCGCAGCGGTAGGGTGGCCAGCGCCTCGGTCGCGGCGGCGAAGGTTGTTTCGGCCAGATGATCGGCGTGGTGGCGGGCGCCGGTTTCGTCGAGGAGGGAGACGGCGCGGGCGACATCGGCGTGGTCGAGTTCGGGGAGGGCGTAGATGGCGGCGAGGTCGCGGGCGGCGGGGATGTTGCGGCTGAGGGCGTAGACGATCGGCAGGGACTGCTTCTTGCGGCGGATGTCGCTGGTTGTCGATTTGCCGGTGACGGCCTCCTCGCCCCAGATGCCGAGGACGTCATCGCGCACCTGGAAGATGCGGCCGATCAGGTTGCCGTAGCGTTCGAAGGCGGGGAGTTGCTCCGGCGAGGCGCCGCCGAAGACGGCGCCGATGCTGATCGACCGTGCGATCAGGGCGCCGGTCTTGCGGGCGATCATGTCGAGGTATTCGTCTTCGGTGACGTGCTCCTGTGTCTCGAAGCCGATGTCGAGCGCCTGACCCTCGATCATCGTCAGGCTGGCGTCGTTCAGCATCTGCATCGCGCGGAGGACCATTTCGGGTGAGACGCCGTCCCGTTCGACGGCACGGAGCAGCGTGCGGGTGGAGACGGCCCAGAGGCCATCGCCGGCGTTGATCGCCTGGGGGATGCCCCAGATCGCCCAGGCGGTGGCGCGGCCGCGGCGGGTGCGGTCGCCGTCCTGGATGTCGTCGTGGACGAGGGAGAAGTTGTGGAGGATCTCGATCGCGGCGGCGGCGGGCAGCGCCGGGTCGGGCGACCCACACAGCGCCTCACAGGTGAGCAGGCAGAGCACCGGCCGCAGCGCCTTGCCGCTCCCTTCGGAATCGGGCCGCCCCTCGGCATCCTCCCAGCCAAGGTGATAGCGCATCATCCGCGCGAGCAGTGGCTCCTCGCAGGCCACCGCCCGCCGCATCTCCGCCTCAATCGCCGCCAGATATCTTCCGAAGCTTGGTGGTGTCATACCGCTTTTGAAACACAAAGGGGCAAAGAGGGCAAAGGGCGCAAAGGAGATTTGTTTCCTGCATTTGCTGCCTTTGTCTCTAAACTGAACACTTTGCGTCCTTTGTTTCCTTTGTCCCTTTGTGTTTCAAAAGCGGTCACGACTGCACCAGGCGGCGGACGGGGGTGGGGTCGGTGAGGGTGCGGGCGGCGGCGATGATGCCGTCGGGGTCGAGGCCGTAGACCTGGCGGAAGTGAGATTGGGGGCCGTGTTCGACAGGGGTGTCGGGCATGGTGCGGGTGATGATGGGGAGGTGGCTGAGGTTATGGGTGTTGAGCAGTTCGAGGACGGCGGCGCTGAAGCCGCCGGCGAGGACGTGCTCTTCGAGGGTGATGACGGAGCGGGCACGGCGGCAGACGTCGAGGATCAGGGATTCGTCGAGCGGTTTGGCGAAGCGGGCGTTGACGACGGCGGCCTGGATGCCGGAGTCGGCGAGGCGTTCGGCGGCGTCGAGGGCGGCGATGACGGGGGCGCCGTAGGCGAGGATGGCAACGTCGTCGCCCTCGCGGAGCAATTCGGCTTTGCCGATCGGGATCTCGTGGAACTCGTCGTCCATGGGGACGCCGGCGCCGGCGCCGCGGGGGAAGCGGACGGCGAAGGGACCATTGTGGCGGGTGCCGGTATAGAGGAGGTGTTGGAGCTCGTTCTCGTCCTTGGGGGCGGCGAGGACGATGTTCGGGAGGCAGCGAAGGTAGGCGATATCGTAGGCGCCCTGGTGGGTGCGGCCGTCGTCGCCGACGAAGCCGGCGCGGTCGAGGGCGAAGGTGACGGGGAGGTTCTGGATGGCGACGTCGTGGACGACCTGGTCGTAGCCGCGCTGGAGGAAGGTGGAGTAGATCGCGCAGATCGGGCGGACGCCCTGGGTGGCGAGGCCGGCGGCGAAGGTGACGGCGTGCTGCTCGCAGATGCCGACGTCGTAGACGCGATCGGCGTGCTGTTTGGCGGAGGCGACGAGGCCGGTGCCTTCGAGCATGGCGGCGGTGATGGCGACGACGCGGGGGTTTTGCTCGATCAGCTTGGTGCAGGTTTGGGCGAGGATCTGGCTGTAGGTGGGGGCGGACGGTTTCTTGGAGCCGGCGGGGGAGACGCCGTGCAGCTTGATCGGGTCCTCTTCGGCGGGGGCGTAGCCGTGGCCCTTCTGGGTGACGACGTGGAGGAGGACGGGGCGGTCGAGGTATTCCTTGATGCCGTCGAGGGCGAGGAGGAGCTCGTCGAGGTCGTGACCGTCGATCGGGCCGAAGTACTCGAAGCCAAAGTATTCGAAGAACCAGGCGGGCTGATAGAGGGTGGCGCGGGCGCGGCTCTTGAGATTGGTCGCGAGCTTGACGAGGCGATGGCCGGCGGGGAGGCGGTCGAGGACTTTTTCGCCGAGGCGGTTGGCGCCCTGGTAGATCGGGTCGAGGCGGACGCGGTTGATCGTCTGGGTGATGGACTGGGAGAGGGCGCCGACGTTGGGGGAGATCGACATGCCGTTGTCGTTGAGGACGACGAGCATGCCGGCGTTGAGGTGGCCGGCGTGATTGAGGGCTTCCATGGCCATGCCGGCGGTGAGGGCGCCATCGCCGAGGACGGCGACGACGTTGTAGTTTTCGCCGGTATGGCGGCGGGCGGCGGCCATGCCGAGGGCGGCGGAGATGGCGGTACCGGCGTGGCCGGCGCCGAACTGGTCATGGGGGCTTTCGGTGCGGTCGGCGAAGCCGGAGAGGCCGCCGAGGGTGCGGATCGTGTCGAAGCGGTCGCGGCGGGCGGTGAGCAGCTTTTGGACATAGATCTGATGGGAGACATCCCAGACGATCTTGTCGCGGGGGCTGTCGAAGATGCGGTGGAGGGCGAGGGTAAGCTCGACGACGCCGAGGTTGGAGGCGAGGTGACCGCCGGTCTGGGCGGTGGTGGCGACGAGTTCCTCGCGGATCTCCTGGGCGAGGGACTTGAGCTCGTCGATGGAGAGGTCGTGGAGGTCGGATGGGGAGTCGATGCGATCGAGGATGCGGCTCACGGCAGGCTCCTGGAGGTGGGTGATGGCCCATCATTCAGTATATCCGCTTGCACTCGATCGTGAAGTCGCTCGTGAAGCCCTTCACTTTCTCACGGCTCCACTTTCGAATCCGGCGGCGGATGCCAGCCAACAGATACCCAGCGACGCCGGGCTTGCACGAGCGACAACCGGTTGAGTTGAAGTGCGAGTACGGTGGCACGCCCGGTTGCGGTGAGCCCGATAATCTGGTCGCCATCCGCTGACCAAGCAAAGTGATCCGGCCATCGCTGGCGTCGAGGATTGAAGATCGCCGCTGTCGCACCAGTCGCTGGATCGAGTCCAGCGACCCGGTCGCTCTTGTGGGCGTTGCAGAGGGAGCATGCCAGCCACAGATTGTCTTCCACGGTGGGTCCACCCACGGACTGGGGGATGATGTGATCGATGTCCATCGGCGTACCGACGATCGACTCCGGGTCAGGCAGTAGCCGCAACGATCTTGAGCTTGATCGGTAATACGTTGACGGAGGCCGGCGGGTATCTGAGGCGACTGATGTGAGTTCACTCGAGATCGACGCCTGCCTGCTGCCAGACGGCGCGAAACGTGAGCGCGGCGAGCTTGGCCATCACGCGGGTGAGCAAGCCGTGGAAGGTCTTGGCGCGATGC
>JBFXAN010000235.1:0-8420 GCA_050184225.1 Dehalococcoidia bacterium
GATCTGAGGTACCAAGCTCATCCGGCCTGCAATAAGACCGTTGCGAAGACGATACTGGCATCACAGTCTAACCAGCGCACCCCTCTCCGCGCGGCAGCGGGGGGAGGGGCCGGGGGAGGGGTTCGCGCCCGTTCACCCCAGCGACTCCTTCACCCGTCGGATCTGGTCGATGTGCTCCCGCGGTGAAGTAAGACCCAGACCCATCGTGTTCACCGAAAGATGGGTCGCGCCGATCGCCTCCCACTCGCCGGCGGCGGCACGCCAGTCATCTGGCGACCCACCGCCGCTGAACCGGCCTTCGATGCCGATCTCGGACATATCGCGGCCGGCGTCGGCGACGTAGCCGCGCAACGTCTTCATCATCGTCGTCGCCGTCTCGGTACCGGGACGGAACTGTGGGAACCAGCCGTCGCCGTAGCGGGCAACGCGCTTGAGCACGATATCGGCCATGCCGCCCAGCCAGATCGGGATCGGCTGCTGCACCGGCATCGGGTTGATCCCCGCCTGGTCGATCGAGTGGTACGTCCCCTTGAAGTCCACCACCGGCTCCGTCCACAGTCGCCGCATTAATTGGATCTGCTCGACGACCCGTCGGCCGCGCGTATGGAAGTCCTCGTTGAGCGAGTCGTACTCGACCGAGTTCCACCCGACGCCCACGCCAAGCCGGAGCCGTCCGCCGGAAAGGACATCGACTTCCGCCGCCTGCTTCGCGGCAAGCGCGGTCTGACGCTGGGGTAGGATCACGATGCCGGTCACCAGTTCCAGCGTCTGCGTCAGACCGGCGAGGTATCCGAACAGCACAAACGGCTCGTGGAATTGGTGCTGGTGCGTGTACGGTCCCCGCCACTCACGTCGCTCCGCGATCGTGGTATCGGCGCCGAGCACATGGTCGAAGACCAGCAGATGCGTGTAGCCAAGCGCCTCCGCCGCCTGCGCGTAGTCTTTGACCACGGCCGGATCGGGGCCAATCTCCGTCTGCGGGAACACAACGCCGAGCCGCATCCTGCACCTCCATCAATTTGCATCACTCATACCATGCAGCGCGGTGGAGGAAAACGGCGGGCATGTCGATCGCGCGAGCATGTCCGCCGGAACCAGGGGTCGAGGCACGAACGCACTGGAAGGTCGCCCCTGCCTCCAGTGCGTCCGCACCTCACGGGTGACGCCTATCCACGAACGATTAGGTCGCGGATCTTGGCGATCACCGGCCGGGCGCCGCCATCGACGTTCGAGAGAACGACGACGGTGTAGCCGAGGTCGCGATAGATATCCAGCTTCGAGCTAACGCCGGGGAAGCCGCCGCCGTGTCCGGTGATGCGGGTATCACGGTACAGCTCCTCCTCGAAGCCGTAGCCGTAGCGTGCGTCCTCGGCGATCGGCACGGCCACCTTTCCCGTCATGAACAGGTCGGCGGTCTCACGGCTGACGAGCGTGCCCTCGTCGAGCGCCGTGGCAAAGCGCAGCAAATCCATCACCGTGGAGTATCCGCCTCCGGCCGAGCTGCCCATCCGGGGAAGCAGATCATAGTTGTCCACCCGCGGACCGAGCACGTCCTCCGGGCGTAGGTCGGTCGGATTCCGTGGCATTGGCGTGGTATAGCCATGGGCGAGGTCGGTCACCACCTCGTCTTTCTCATAGGAGCCGGCGTCGATCATCGCCGCCGGCTCATAAATGTGCTCGTGGATATAGTCGAAGTAATCGATGCCGGAAGCCGCCTCGACGATCGCGCCGAGCACAATGAAGCCGCCGTTGCTGTAGCTCCAGTCCGTCCCCGGTTCGAAGCGCAACGGCTTGTCGATGAACAAGGGGAAATAGTCGCGCGGTGCGCGGAGCGTGTCCTTGACCTTCTCGAACTCCGGACCGAAGAAGTCACCCAGTCCCGAGGTATGCGTGAGCAGATGGTCGATTGTCACCGTCTCGGCGATCTCAGGCGGCAGGCCGGACAGATAGGCGCCGATCGGCTGATCCAGGGACAACGTGCCCTGTTCGACCAACTGGGCAATGGCAATGGCGGTGAACATCTTATTCATCGAACCGAGGTTGTACTTGGTGCCGATCCCGTTGGCGACGCCGGTTGCTTCGTCGGCCATGCCGGCGCTGCCCTGATACACGGGCTGACCATCGCGCGCGACCAGCACCGTACCGGAGAAGACGCCGGCCTCCGCCAGCTTGGCGATGTAGCGGTCCAGCTCTGCCCGCAGCGCGTCATCGGTGAGCGCCTCGCCGGACGGTACACCCGCGGGCGTCTCCGCCGGCCGAAGGCCGATGTCGGTAAGCTCGTGCGGTGGCTCCGGTGACAGGGCCATCGACACCTCGACCCACATCTCAGTCAGATGCGTCTTGCCGATGATCGCCAGTTCATACTCGCTGGATCGGGCGATGCTGTAGGGATCGATGCCGCCGGTCTGGTCAAGCGCCTGCAGTTCGCGGGCGATGCGGCCTTCGACTTCATCCGCTGGCGAGTATTCACGGTGAAAGGCGCGCAGCGCGTCCACATCATCCGCGTCCAGGGCGGCAAGCCACTGCTGGAACGCCCGCCCGGCGGCCGTGTCTGGATATTGAAGCGACTCAGACGAGCCGGCTGCACCGAACACGGACCCTGGATTCAATGCGGTGGCCGAGGCGGCAAGAATGAGAACGACGAATGTTGAAGTCCGCCGGATGGCACGTAACATCGAACTATCCTGAATCAATCCCCGCCTCCGGCCGGCTCATGTAGCTGAGTTCCGGCACGGAGGCGGGACTACTGTCTTCCTGCTGACTACCGCCGAGGTAGGTCGAAAATCGTCTCCATCGCCTCCTCCAGCTCTTCGACCGTGATGCCGAGCGCCTCGGCCAGCGCCTCCACGTCGAACTTCACCGCTGGACTGGCAGCGACTCCGCCCCGTGGTGCCGGCGGTCCCGCCGACTCAAAGGCAGACCGCACCTCGTCGCCGGTGATGCCGTTGCCCAGTTCCTCCGCGATCGCATCGAACATCTCGGCGTCTCCGCCAATGAAGACCGCCGGCCGCGCCGCCTCCGTCGAATCAGTCTCGCACTCCGGCACGTCCGGCATCGCCGCTTCGACCGCCGCCGTCAGTGTGGCGACAGAGACGCCGAGTTCCTCTGCCACCGCGTCGAGCACGTCCGCATCGGTTGAGACGGCGGTCACGCTGAACGCGCGATCGCGTTCGCGCATGGGTGTCGCGTCAGGTTGCGACGCCGCAATCGCCCGCTCGACCTGCTCCGTGCTCATTCCCAGCGCCCGCGCCAATTCCGCAGCGAAGTCCTGATTCGTCGTGGCGAATACTGCCGGCCCGAAAGCGACCGCTCCATCCGACGGGCGCGCGGTGGTCCGAGGTCCATCAACACCACACCGGACCGTCACCACCGTCGTGTTTGAGCCGCTCGGTGGCGTCTGCGCGCCCGCTAGTGCAGGCACGAGCACCGCGCTCCCGACTGCCACGGCCACACCGAGGCCCGCCGCCCACCGTGCCGGAGATAGGTTGATTGCCATTCGTTCAGCCTCCTAGCCTTGAAGTTCGGACCCCGCCTGCCGGCGTCCTCACATTCGAGGCTAGGCAACGAGGCTGAAGTCAGCGGGGGGCGATTCTGAAGTTTCGATGAAGTGACGCCGGCGGGGCTGCGTCCTCCACGCGCTCGCCGGCCGGTTGGGCAAGCGGCAGCCGGAAGCGGAAGGTCGCGCCGGCGCCCGGCGTGCTTTCGGCGGTGAGCGTTCCATCGTGCGCCCGTGCGATCGCCTGGGCGATTGCCAGTCCGAGGCCGGAACCGCCGCTGTGCCGCGAACGGGCCTGATCGCCACGATAGAACCGCTCAAAGATGCGCGGCAGATCCGCTGCCGGAATCCCCGAACCCGAGTCGATCACCGCGACCTCGGCCACGCGGCGGCGGCGGCGCAGCCGGAATGTGATCCGTTCTCCCGCCCCCGTATACCGTCGCGCATTCTCGGCAAGGTTGAGCAACACCTGCCGCAGATGATCAGCATCCCCAATCACCTGAACGCTACCGGCTGGAGCTTCGACCCGCACATCGCGGTCCGGCGCAAGTTCGGCGGTCAGCGAATGCAGGTCAGTCACCAACGCTGTCAGGTCAACCCGCTCCCGGCGATGTGGCACCGCCAGATCGTGGCGGCTGAGGGCGAGCAGGTCGTTGACCAGCCGCGTCAGCCGTGTCAGATCCCGGTCCACCGTCACCAGCGTCCGCCGGCGTGTCGCTCGGTCCTCATTGTCGGCCCCCAGCAGCAGCAGCTCGATCAGCCCGCTGATCGCGGTCAACGGTGTCCGCAGTTCGTGGGCGGCGTCGGCAACAAACCGACGCTGGTTCCGGACCCCCGCCTCGATCCGCTCGAGCATCTGATCGAAAGAGGCGGCCAGCCTGCCGATCTCATCGTCACCGTACGGCAGTTCCGAGCGGGCGCTGAGATCGTCCGTCGCGATCCGCTCGGTCGTCTCTACCAGGCGGTCCTGTGGCCGCAGCGCCGCCCGGGTGAGCGGGACGCCGAGGAGCACGCTCACGCCGAGGGCGCCGCCCAAGCCGAGCATCAACAATAGCCGCAGCCGGCCCAGCAGGTCGTCCGCCGGTTGCAGGGAGGTCGCCACTTGCAACACGCCGATCACCGCGTTGTCCTGTACCCGCCGCAGCGGCAGCAGCATCACCAGCTGACGCCCGCCCGATTCCGGCATCGAGGTGACGTACGTCTGCTCCACGCCCATCTCTGCGGTCGCGCGCACCCGCAACGGGTCCGGCGGAACGATCGGAGCACTCGTCCGGTCAGCGGCGACGCTGCCACGAGCGGCGATCGAGGCCGGCCTCTCTGGTGATCGAGCACCTCCCGTTGACTCCACCGGCACCTTGAACCCCTCGGCATATCCGACCGCGTTCGCCACCTGCTCCCCAGCAAGGTCGATCACCGTGGCTGACGTGCCGGGCGACGTCAATTCCTGGACGATATTCGCCGCCATTTGCATCAGCGATGGATCACGGATGGAGTGGATCACCTCGGCCCGTGTCCCATCAGCCGGCAACGCCGATGCGTCCCCCTCCACGGAGACCACCCTGACTCCTGGTACCGCGGTCATGCCCGAGACAAATGCGCCGCCCGTATATCGATCGACCATGGCCTGCGCCTGCGATCGGAGCCGCGACGCGGTGTTATGTACGAGGAATTCATCGATCTGCCGGTAGAGCACAAACCCCAACAGCAGGAGCACAAGCGCCGCCAGCGCGCCATAAAACAATGCCAGCCGCCACCGGAGCGGCAGGCTCAGCGGCCACCGCCGCCGTCCAGCGCCGCGCATCACATCCGCGTTCACGGTCGCACGCTGTAGCCGATGCCGCGCACGGTCCGGATCAGCACGTGCTCGGCGTCGCCAAGCTTGCGCCGCAGCGCGGCGATATGCACATCGATCACGTTCGTATCTCCGACAAAGTCGTATCCCCACAGCCGGTTGAGGATCGTCTCCCGGCTGAGCACCTGGCGTGGGTGGTCCAGCAGCAACTCCAAGAGATCGAACTCCCGCTGCGTCAGCTCAATCAACCCGCCGGCCCGCTCCACTTCGCGGGTATCCCGGTTCAACCGCACGTCCGCGACCGCGACGATGCTGTGCATGGCCGGCGTCCGCCGCCGCAGCACCGCGCGGATTCGTGCGAGCAATTCCTGAAACCGAAACGGTTTGACCAGATAGTCGTCGGCGCCACCGTCAAGACCGGCGACCCGGTCCTCGAGCTCGCCGCGGGCCGTGAGCATGATGATCGGTACGTCACTCTGCTCGCGCAGGCGGCGGCAAACCGTCAGGCCGTCGAGGCCGGGCAGCATCACGTCGAGGATCACCAGGTCCGGCCGCTCCCGTCGCGCCGCATCGATCGCCGCATCGCCGTCCGTCGCCGCCGAGACGGACCATCCTTCGTAGGAGAGCCCCATCGTCAGGAACTCGATGATCGTCTCCTCGTCGTCGACGACCAGCACGCGCCGGTTGGGGGATCGTCCAGCTTCAACCGTCATTCGCACCCTCTGATCGAGTGTAGATGGCGCGATCGACAGGTTTCAACGGAATGCCCTCACCCCCGGCCCCTCGCCCGCCGGGCGGGCGAGGGGAGCCTGACGCAACCATGAACCCCAGCCCGCCCCCTGGTACAGTCTGACCAATCGACAAGCTGAAGCTCATGGTCAGACCAAGCTCCCCTCTCCCGTCACGACGGGAGAGGGGCCGGGGGTGAGGGCCGGTCTCGCCGCGGCGCTCACCGCCTGAATCGTCGCCGCGCGTACATCGCCCACCTGGCGGAGCGCCGCGCGCAGGTCGTCGCGACCCCAGGCACGCCGGCCCTCGCGGTTCGGTAACTCGAGGGTGGCGTTAAGGGTGCGCTGCATCAGCCGGATGATCACCTCGTAGTTGTTGCGCTCATCGCCCTTGCCGAGCAGCGGAATCAGGTCACGGCCAGCATAGTCGAGCTTGAGGTCGTTGAGCACCCCCGCGGCCGACCGGCGGAACCGGTCCTTCAACTCCAGCAACAGGCCACGCCGTTCGACCTGTGTGCGGTTCATCACGTAGCCGCCGGTGCTGGCGTACTTCGCCTGCTGCGTCTCGATCATTTCGTCCAGATCGGGGATCGGCAGGCCGCGCCGTCGCAGGTCGTCGATCTGGCGCCGGAGCGACTCCACCTCGAACGGTTCCACCCGCCGCCCCGCCTGCGCGCGGACGCCCGCGTCAATGCCGAGCAAGGAGTCAACGTCGTAGTGGCTGATCACCTCGTCGAGCACCCTGGTCCGCGCCTCCAGCGGCAACACCGGATCGCCCGGTTCAGTTTCGTCGTCCGCTGACCGCTCAGGCTCCATCGCCTCCGCATCCTCGTCGTCGGCGATCGCCTGGAGCACCGCTGCCGCTCGCCGCTGCTCCTTGTAATCCTGCCACCACCGGTCCAGGTTGAGTCCCTTGTGCGCGATCACATAGGCGACGTTGTCCCCCGGTTTGGCGTTCGGTATCGCCCGCATCGCCCGGCCGATGAACTGCGCGTAGGCGGCGAGCGAGCGATACGGCCGGAAAACCGCCGCGATCGAAATATTTGGATGGTCGTACCCCTCGCCGAGCAATCCGACCTGAACGACACAGGCGACGCGTCCAGCGTGAAAGGCGTTGAGCCGCTTCTCCCGTTCCTCCCACGGCAGCTTCGAGTGCACGATCGCTGCCCGCACGCCCGCCGCCTCGAACAACCGCGCCACCTGCTCGGCATGGCGGATCGAACAGGCGGCGGCAATGATCTGGTGGCGCGTGCCGGACTTACATTGCCCCACCAACGCGGCCACACATTTCTCCACGATCGACCGATTTGACGCTTCGGAGAGGGCAATACTTTTGCTGAACCAATCCTGCTCGCGCAGTTGGAGCACCTGCTCCAGCGTGAGTTCCTGGGGGACGCCGTCCAGTGTGAAGGTCAGCTTCTCCGGTACGGCGTCGAGCGCGACCACGTTCTTGACGAAGCCCTGCGCGATCGCCTCGGCCAGCGGATAACGGTACACTTCCCGGCCGTAGATCTGGCGGCCATCGGCCCGATACGGCGTCGCGGTGAAGTACACTCGCTTCGCCTTGGGAAATTTGGCCAGGATCATCTGCCAGGTATCGGCGGGGACATGATGCCCCTCGTCGACCAGCACCATGTCGAAGGTAGTGCTCTCAAACAACGGCAGCCACGCCGGCATCTGCTGAACATTCGCCAGCACGATGTCCGCGAGGATCACATCCTCGGGCGTGTCGCCATCGCCGATCACCGCATACCGGGGCAGGTCGCGGGGATTGTCGAGAATGCCACGTACCAGGTAGACGTTGTCCGGCGACTCGGCGGCGATCGCCCGGCGGATCGTTTCTTTGATCGTCAGGTTCGGCACGACGATCAACACCCGCCCCCGCGCGATCCCGTAGGGCGCCGCCGCGATCAGCGTCGTCTTACCGCAACCGGTCGGTAGCTCCACGATCGCCGGTTCGTCCGCCCGCTCGTTGAAGTGCTCCCAGAGTTCGATGTACCCACCACGCTGCGGCGTCCGCAGCGCGTCATTGCCGACGATATACGCCTGAGCATCCTGAAAGTACCGTTCGACCTCTGCTGCCCGCCGCTGCTTCAGCGCCAACCAGCGCCGGCTGCGCTCCGTCTCCCGCGCCCCGCGCTGCCGGTTGCAGCCAGCACACAGCGGCCGCAGATTGAGTCCGGCATCCTCGCCACCACGCGATCGCGGCTGCACATGATCGTCCTCGACGCTATCCGAAGCGCCATCAAGCACCATACCGCACTCGGCACAAGCGCGGTCGCCATAGAAGCGCCCCCATCGTCGCGCGGCGGCTGGAAGGTTCGGTCGGATGGGACCGGTGTGTTGACTATTCAATGCAACTCCTTCACAGACCCCTCCCCCGGCCCCTCCCCCCGCAGGCGGC
>JBFXAN010000236.1:0-8383 GCA_050184225.1 Dehalococcoidia bacterium
GCATCGCGCCAAGACCTTCCACGGCTTGCTCACCCGCGTGATGGCCAAGCTCGCCGCGCTCACGTTTCGCGCCGTCTGGCAGCAGGCAGGCGTCGATCTCGAGTGAACTCACATCAGTCGCCTAAGGAGAACGGCGCATGACCACAGGGACAATCATCGTGCTCAACGGCACGGTAAGCGCGGGCAAGAGCAGTATCGCCCGCGCTGTGCAGCACGTCATGGCCGAACCGTACATTCATCTCGGCGCGGACATCCTCGGGGCGATGTGTCCGCTACGACCTGGAGGTCGATACATCGCTGAACCGCTCGAAGGACTGCGCCCTGGCGATCGAACGTCGCCTGCGCGACGGCCCGCCGAGCGCGGCACGCCTCCTCGCGTCCAGCTTGCTCGACGCCACTGGCCAACCGATCGTACCGGCCTGACCTGCCCTCCGAAGCGCGGATCTCGATATCGGTAGGATGATGGCACGAGGAAACCGGTATGCCGGAACCGACGACCGCACCCCGTCCATTGATGGTGATTGTGCGTGGCGAGCCGGGCGCTGGCAAAACGACCCTGGCGCGCCGGCTCGCCGAACCGGACGCGCTCGGCCTGCCGCTGCTCTCCCGCGACGCGATCAAGTCCGGATTGGTCGAGTCGCATGGCGTGGAAACGGACGCGGTCCGGACAACCGTGGTACCGCTGGCGTTCGACCTCCTCCACACGACGATTGACCTGTGGCTCCGCGCGGGCGTCAGCCTGATCGCGGAGGAAGCATTCTTCCGATCCAGAGCGGCGGCGTCGCTCCGGGCGCTCGTGCGGCAGGCCGATCTCAGAGTGATCGATTGCGACACCTCCGATGCGGAGGCGGTGCGACGCTACATCGACCGCGAGCAGGCGAACCCACGCAAGCGCCTGGATGTGCTCGCGGCCAGGATCGAGCAGATCGCCGCCGGCACCTACCCTTGGCGGATCTTCGACGCCTTCGACCTCGGCGTGCCCGCGCTGCGCGTCGATACATCCAACGGCTTCATGCCCGACCTGGACGACATTGCGGCGTTCTGCCGCGCCGGTCGTGGTGCGAACAGCATCGTGGACGAGGCGCATGTCGAATCGATGAAGTATCCCTGCACCGACGAATGAGCGGATCCTTCGGTCGAAATCGTGGGACTGTGGCGCGTGCTGAAGTAGCCGCTCGCCGCCTTGTCTGTCATCCTGAGCGACAGCGAAGGATCTCGCGGCCACACACGGACCCGAACCTTCGCCCCCGGTCACGATCACAGGCAGGGCACGGTCACCCAATCTCATGATGCCCCGCGCCTTCGGAGTTTGATGTGTCGCTCATCCGCCGTCCATCCTCTGCACTGCTCGTGCTCACACTGATCGCCCTTCTATTCGTACCGATCGCCGGTGGTGTGGGCCGTCCCCCTCAGACTGCTACGGCCACCTCCGCCGGACAGGCGATGAGCCTGGAGGTGAAGATCGGCCAGATGCTGATGGCAGGCGTCGCCGGCCGCACGCTCAGCGACGATGCCCGCCACATGATCGCCGATCTGCACGTCGGCAACGTCGTGCTGATGGGGCCGAACATCGATTCGCCGGCGCAGGTGCTTGCCCTCACCCGCGACCTGCAACGGCTCGCGCTCGAGTCCAACGGCGCCGGCTTGCTGATCGGCACGGACCAGGAGGGCGGACTCGTCCAGCGGTTGCGCGGCATCGACGGCTTCACCCTGCTGCCGGACGCCGCTACCGTCGGCAGGGCGCAGGACCCGGATCTGCTCCGGCGCTACGGCCGGATGATGGCGGAGGAGATGCGCGCGGTCGGCGTCACCGTCGACTTCGCCCCCGTCATCGACGTGAACGATAACCCGGCCAATCCCGTCATCGGCGGCCTTGGCCGCTCCTTCGGCGCAACGCCCGCGCGGGTGGCATCGGCGACGCTGCCGGTCATCGCCGGCTTTCACGACGCCGGCATCGCTGCCACCGGCAAGCACTTCCCCGGCCACGGTAGCACCGCCGCCGACTCCCACCTCGCCGTGCCGGTCGTCACCAAGAGCAAGGCCGAGCTCGACGCGACCGAACTGGCGCCATTCCGCGCCGCGATCGCCGCCGGCATCGACGCGATCATGACGGCGCACGTCGTCTACCCGGCGCTCGACCCCTCCGGTCTGCCCGCCACCGTCTCCAAACCGATCATCACCGGCATTCTCCGCGACGAACTGGGCTTCGACGGCGTGATCTTCACCGACGACATGGGCATGGCCGGCATCGCCGAGATCTTCTCGCCGGAAGAGGCCGCGGTGCAGGCCGTCCTTGCCGGCGCCGACATCGTTGTCTGCGCCCGGCTCGACCTCCAGGGCGTCGAAGGCGCCTGCCGCCCCGAATGGCTGGAACGCCTGCGCAACGGCCTCCTCGAAGCCGCCCGCGACGGCCGCCTGCCCCTCACCCGGATCGACGAATCCGTCGCCCGCATCCAGTCCCTCAAACAGCGCTACAGCGCCACCCCCGCCTCCGGCGAGGGCCTGAGCCGCGTCCAAGGCGCCGACCATCTGCGCATCGTCGCCGATGTGCTTGAGGCAGCGGGACGGCCGTGAGAACCTCTCCCCGGCGTCGATTGACCTAACCCCCCGGCCCCCTTCCCTCGCAGGGAAGGGGAGACTCACTCAACCAGGGTTGAACGAGCATCGTCGATGTCGCCCAACGAGATATTGGCATCGTCGGTAGAATGAGGCACCCCCTTCCCTGCGAGGGAAGGGGGCGGGGGGTTAGGTAAGATCCTTCGCACTTGACACCTCCTCCTTCCGCTCCGTAGGCTGAAGCTGTTCTCGGGGCGAGGTGGAAATCCTCACCGGCGGTCATAGCCCGCGACCCTTCCGGTTGTCCGGGGGGCGGATCCGGTGGAATTCCGGTGCCGACGGTTAGAGTCCGGTTGGGAGAGAACGTTACCCTGCTCCTCGGCAGGCTTTCCCCTCGTCCCACGAGGGGCCTTCTCCCCTGCTCCCGACTCAGGCAGGTTTATGCCCTGTTGAGGAGGAAGCACGGTGTACAGTGGTTTGATCTCGGATATCGGTGTTATTCGGTCGGCGGAGCGTACCGAGCAGGGGCTTCTGCTCACGATCCACTCGCCCGGCGTCGCCAAACAGTTGCGGCCGATGGGCTCGGTCAACATCGCCGGTGTTTGCTGCACGGCGATCACGGTCGAGCAGGACACATTCAGCGTCCTTGTCGGCGCGGAATCGGAATCACGCACGACGCTGCGGCCACCGCTCGACGGCCGGCCTGTCAACCTGGAACTGCCGCTCCGCGCCGGCGACCCACTAGACGGACACATCGTCCAGGGCCACGTCGATGGCACGGCGAAGGTCGTCTCCCGACGACGGGTCCAGGGGGTGGAATACGTTTGGTTCCGCCCGAACAAGCGCGTGATCCAGGACATCGTTCCCAAAGGCTCGGTCGCCGTCGATGGCGTCAGCCTGACCGTCGTCGAGGTGAATAAGGGCGCTTTCTCCGTCGCTCTCATCCCGGAGACGCTGCGCCGCACGACGCTCGCGGACCTCGCCGACAACACCCTCGTCAACGTCGAGTCGGACATGCTGCCCAAGTACCTGCGCCAGTTTGGGCACGCCCCACCGGCGGCGCTCGCCTGGACCGGGATGCAGCGCGGGCTGGAGGCAGTGGAGAAGGCGATCGCGACGATCGCCGCTGGCGGCAAGGTCGTCGTCTGGGATCCGATGCGCGAGGGTGAGGGCGACGTGATCATGGCCGGCGACCGGGTGGCGCCGGAGGACATCAACTTCTTCATGACCCACGTTCGCGGCCTGCTCTGCGTGCCGATGGACCTCGAAGTCTGCGCCCGCCTCGGCATCGACCGCATCCCCGGCGACGGCGACCACCACGGCACCGCCTTCATGGTCCCGGTCGATGCCGTCGAGGGGACGACCACCGGCATTCCCGCCAGCGAGCGGGCGCGCACGATCCGGCTGCTGGCGAGCGAAGACGCCGGCCCGGAAGCGTTCATCCGCCCCGGTCATGTCTTCCCATTGGGGGCGAACCCCGGCGGACTGCTTGCCCGCCCCGGTCACACGGAGGCGACAGTCGCGCTGGCCCGCTGGGCGGGGCGCCCACCCGTCGGCCTCTGCTGCGAGATCGCCGCCCCCTCCGGCGAGATGGCGGGACTGCCGGAATTGGAACGTTTCGCCGCCGAGCACAATCTGCCGATGGTCGCGATCGACGACCTCGTCGCCTACGCGCTCGAAGAGAGCCGCACCGGCCTGGAGGCGACACCAGCGTAAGTTCGGTGTATATGACTCGACCGGATGAGTGGCGCTGCGTCGGCTTCACCCGTCCGTGGTTTCCCCTTCTGAGTTCCGAGGAGCAGGCCGTCGGCCGATGGCTTCTGCCTGATCTATCAATTGTCTCTCAACGAGAAGCGGCAGAGGCCCAAAACGCTCTGCCGCTTCGTTTATTACACGGCTCCAGAATCGACTCGTGTTTCTCGAATATCACGACGTCTCATAGCGATCCTCATATTGATAACTTGACACCTGTTCATCTGGCAGCTTATAACATGTGCGACCGGCACGACCTCCAAGACCTCCATCAATCAGCGAACTCCACTGAGGAAGGAAATCCCGCATGAAACGGCTTCTCATCGCCGGCGTTGTCAGCGCTGGGCTGCTCCTGGGCGTGGGCGCCACGGCGGCCAATGCCCAGGTATGGTTCTTCCCAAACACGACGGTCTTCACCGTCAGCGTGAACAAGTCGTTCGTCAACGGCGTCACCACGATTCACAGTTGCTCGATCGTCAACATCAAGAACGGGCAAGAGTTGAACACCTTCACTCCCGCCCAAATGCGCCAATTGGCGCGGAAGGGTATCACCAATCCCACCGCCCAGTGCACGATCAATGGCGATCCGCCGACGCCGGTCTAGCCGAAGCGAGGCGCAGCGCCCCGGCGCTCCATCATTGGGCGCACCGGTGATAGCAAGCACTGGGTCGTTCCTTCGCTGTCGCTCCATCGAATAGGTGAGATTGCCCGCGCGACGATACCCCGAATCGAGGAGTTCGTCCACGTCACCCGCGCGGCAGACTAACCAAGGGCCAGCAACATGCCACGATGAGCTTCCGGCGAATGTCCATCGTGGCAGGATGGTCCAGTCCTTTGGTGCAGGGGGCCGGCACGCCTTGCGGGGGCGGTGCGGCGCCGGACCCCCTGCCGCACTTCAATCGGCGGTTTCTCCATTCGGTTCGCGGGATTACGGCCGGTGCCCTGTGCCGAGCCGCTGCTTGATGCTGGCGATCTGGCTCGCGTGGTTCTCGTCGTGCGTGGGATAGCGGAGGAAGACATCCCGCACGGTGTAGGCGATGCCGCGCGGGTGCTTCGCCGCGCGATCAAGATCGTCTTCGTCGAGGTGGGCGAGCGTCGCGAGCACGGCGTCGTGCGCGGCCTGCATCGCCTGGAGCACGGCGGGAAGCGGCTCGTCGCGAACGTTGGGATGCTCGCGCTTCCAGCGCTCGTCATCGAAGTGGACGAAGACATGGTCAGGGTTGTCGCGGATCGCCAACGCCTGGGCGAGCCAATGTTCGTCGACGTCAGGGAGATGCGCCAGCACCTCGATCACTGACCAGTCCTCCGCGTCCGGTCTGGCGCGGAGCGCCTCGTCGGAGAGATGGCGCGCCTGGTCGAGCAGCCGCCCGCGGCCGTCCCGAATTTGTTCGGCCAGTTCGTCTCCTCCGCCTGGCCCCGGTTCGTGCATGTGGCGGGCAAACCCCTTGTTGCGGTTACGTCTTCTTGCTTGGGTCGGTGGCGGTCCCGCCGGCTGGCGCTCCGCTCCGGCTGAGTGCCTCCATCCAGAGCTGATACGCTCGTCCCTGAGCCTGCGTGAGGCGGGTGACCGCGTCCTGTAACTCAGATGGGTTGCTCGCGCCACTGATCATCGCCAGCGGCATCCGCATCCACGCCTGGGCGACGGCGAAGGCTGATTCATTCAACTCGCGCAGCACATTCATGCTCTCGGCCGAGCCGGCGCCCGGCTGCATCCACGGGTTGGCCGTTCCGCTCCACGTGCGCGCCACTCCGTTCCAGAACTCCTGCGCCTGCTTCCAGCCATCGAGCAGTTGCTGATAGCCCGCCTCGAACATCTGGTTGCCGGTCCGCATCGGATCAGGTCCGCCGGCACTGCGCTCCCGCTGCGATGTCATGGCTTTCCTCCTTGTTCCACGTCTCGATCGGGTGAGGTGCGACGGCGGCGTGATACTGCGCGTGCGTCTTTCATCATACGCCGGAGCGACTCGCCCCTCATCAGCCCGACGGCGGGAACCGGTGGACGTACACCTGCCGGTAGCGGTCGAAGAGGGTGATGATCAGGGTCAGGAGCAGCGCGAAGAACAGCGTGTTGCCGATGCTGATCGACCCGTCAACGCTCGGCAGGATCACGGCGATGGTCACGATCAGGACGGCGTTGACCGCCGCCATCACGACGAACTCCTGCATGATCGAGGTCCAGTCACGGCCGCGCTGGGCCAGCCAATGGCTCACGCCCGCGTTGACCGCGACGATCACCGCCACGCCGATCACGATCGCGAGGTTGCCTGCCTGCACATTCGGCAGCACCTGCGCGAAGATGATGCTGATCAGCGAAATCAGCACGACCTTCTCAATCAGCGCCGCGTCAATCAGCCGGAAGCCCTGCGCCTGCATCGGCACCTCAAACGCCGGAACCGGGTCGGCGGCAAACCGCGGCTTCCAATCAGCCGGTGGCAGCCGGTGCGTAACGAACCACCACGTCCCGCCGATCAAGGCGACCACCAGGACCACGAGCAGGACCGACACGCCGGGACGGTTCGTGATCGCCTCGGCCCAGGACGCGCTGGGATCGACACCAAAGATATTGCGCTTGATCCAGTCGGTCGTGTCAACCTGGGCGACGTGAATGATGTATTCCTGGGGCAGCTTGATCACGATCCAGATAAACGCCGCCGCCCCGATCAGGAGCCGTTTGCTCATGCGCCGGGGATCCCAGCGAATGCGCACGATCTCGTAAAAGTCGAAGAAGTACTCGAACGTGTTCGGGAAGACCAGCAACAACGCGCGAACCTGCGTGAGCTCGAAGGCGACCGCGCCGACCAGCCGGTAGTAGTAGAGAAAGCGCGAGGTTTCAAAGGCGAATTGATTGGTCCAATTGCGGAGCGTGGCGATATAGGCGATGGCGAGATAGTAGATATCGAGCGCCTTATCGTAGCCCTGATAGAAGTCGAGATTGAGATCGGTGAACTGATCGAAGATGGTCTTGTCGACGCCGTCGATCAGGAACGCGAGCAGAATGGCGGAGAGTGGGTACTTCGGTATGCCGAGGGGCACGAGGAACCGAAGGGCGATCACCAATCCGAAGACGAACAGATCCGCCGCGGAGGCATCATCCAGGGTCACCATGGTCACCACTCCTCCGGTAGCGAGGGCCCAGGCCCTCGCATGACAAGGAGGCATGGTACAGGACCAAACGATCAGGGAGTAGTATCATTCGCGCTCGGCATCATGCCAGGGACAGGGTGAGGTTCCGGTTGGGCGCCTGTTGTCGCTGTTCCTAGTACACGGTCAATCGTCGGTACGCATCGGAGAATGCGGTCCTTGGGTGCGAATGCCGTACGACTCAAAGAAGGCGCGCACGTGCTCCGGGTCGCCGTCGATGGTGAAGTGATCAGCGAGGCGGCGGCGCTCCTCCCGCTCGGCGAGGAGGAAGTTCACCCACGTCTCCGGTGTCGCCTCGATCAGCACATCGGGCGTCGCCTCGCCGTGTTCGTAGAACCAGCGGTTGCCATCGTAGTGGAGGCTGTAGACGCCCGTACCGGCGAAGCGGATCACCCAGGTGGCGGGGCGGGGCAGCCGGATGCCCCGCCTATTGCGGAAGGTAGTGATCGTCTGCATCGCCCGTTCGGCGTGGACCGGTTCGCCGGGGAGCGGCGGCCGTAGCGCGTGATCAACGCCCCAGACGGTGAGTGCCTCGATGACCGGCGCCAGGTCGCGGCCCTTCGGCGTGAGGCGATACCAGACCTCACGCCGGCCTTCGACGTGGTCGCGTTCGACGATGCCCGCCTGCTCGAGGTCGCGCAGGCGCAACGTCAGCCACTTTGGCGTGATCCCCCCGAGATAGCGGAGCAGGTCGGTGAAGCGCTGCGGGCCGCGCAGTAGGTCGCGCACGATCAGCAGCGACCACTTCTCGCCGATCACCTCGAGCGATCGCGCCACCGGACAGAAGTGATGGTAGGTCCGCGTCCGTGCCACGGCGTCCCTTGCGTGATCAGTATCACGAAGATAGTATCTTCAAGAACGTATTATAGGGCCACTCGGCGGGATTGGACAGCGGTCCCGGCGATCAGCATAGCGCCGGTACGGTGGCGAGGGC
>JBFXAN010000237.1:0-8047 GCA_050184225.1 Dehalococcoidia bacterium
GCTGGCGGGGAACGGAGCCATTGGGGACGGCGCATCTGCCGGAGATGGTGGACGAGTACGTCCGAACCTGACAGGAGCAACGCTGATGTCGCAATCAGCTCTCAAACCGCTGTTTCGACCTGATCTGCCGGAGGAGGAGGATCCGCTTCGCCGCGTACTCGACCGGCGGATCCCCTGGGCGCTCCACGGGGAGTTGTTCAGCCAGCAGTCGCTCGGCGTCGGTCCGTGGGTTGAGCAGGGGTGGAAGCTGCATGTCTCGGCAACGCCGGTGTCGGCGGTGGAGGTGCTCGAAGCGGCGCTCGACGTGCTGTTTGCCGAAGGGGTGCGGTTCAAGGTGATGGGAACGCTCGGACGCCTCGAGGCGCTCAATGGAGGTTACTTCGGCCTCTCCCAGATCGGCAAGTTTATCACCGTCTATCCGAGCGACGACGCCCAGGCGGTGCGGCTGGCGCTCACGCTGGACGAGGCCACGCGCGGCTTTCGCGGCCCGCGCGTCCCCACCGACCGACCGCTGCGTCCGGGCAGTCTCGTCCACTATCGCTACGGTGCGATGATCCGCCGGCCGGAGGCAGAGGCTGCGGGGGAGGAGGCCGGTGGCGTCTACGACCTGCTCGACAGCGCGGGACGGCTGACCGCGGACCCTCGCCTGGACTACTATCTGCCGCCGCCGCCGGAGATCGCCGACCCCTTCGAGGCGGCCGGCGCGTACATTCCGCGGCCGGCACGGGATCCGTTGCTCAAGGGACGCTACCTCGTCACCAATGCCCTCTCTCAGTCGGCTCGCGGCGGCGTCTTCCGCGCCGTCGACCTGGGTGCGCAGCCGGCGCGCCTCTGCCTGGTGAAGGAGGCCTGGCACGATGTCTTCCTTGACCAGTACGGCCGCGACGCGCGCGACTGGGCTGCCAACGAGGAGCGGGTGCTCACCTGTTTCGCCGGCGACCCGTTGCTGCCACGCTGCGACGACCGCTTCGAGCAGAACGGCAACCACTACATCGTGCTGGAGTACATCGCGGGCGTGCCGCTCGACCGCGTCCTCTCCGACAGCCATTCGCTCACGGACGGGATCGATCCGGCCGCTGTGACCGCGATCGGGCTCGCGACGGCGGAGGCGCTGGCGCACGTGCACGAGCTCGGCCTGGTCTTCCGCGATTTCAAGCCGAGTAATGTGATCGAGACGCCGGACGGTGGCTACCGGTTGATCGACTTCGGTATCGCCTATGCGTACCACGCGGACGCTGCGCCGGCCCTCGGCCTGGGGACACCACCCTATCTGTCGCGCGAGCAATACGACCTCGAGCACCCGTCTCCGGCCGACGACATCTTCGCTTGGGGCGCGGTGCTGCACCATCTCGCCTGCGGCGAGGCGTCGATCGCTGACATGCCCAAGGGATCGGAGTGGCGGCGGCCGTTCGCGCGCCGGCCGGTCGCCGAGCTACGTCCCGCCTTCCCGTCGCCGCTCGCCGCGGTGATCGACCGCGCCGTCGCCTGGGAACGAGCGGAGCGATTCAGCACGATGGACGAGGCGCGGGCCGCGCTCGCCGCGGCCGCCGCCCAACTTCGCGCCGCCCGTGGCTGGGCGCGGCCGCACATCGGCGCGGGCGAGCTTGTCCCAGAGGCACACCCGCTGGCGCCCGCCGCGGTCGGTCCAGCCGAGGCGCTGCGGCTCGCCCGCGAGGTGGGTGACGCGCTGTGTGCGGCGGCCGAGGAGCGTGACGGCGGGTTGCGCTGGGCGGCGCGCCGCGAAGGGGACGAGCGCCACGAGTATGGCCCCGACCTCTACTCCGGCGCGGCCGGTGTCGGGCTCTTCCTCGCCGAGCTCGCCCAAGCGACAGGCGAGGCGCGCTACACGGACGCGGCGCGGGGTACGGCGCGCTGGCTGGGCGGGCCGGCCTGGGGACGCGGCTGGGCCCAGCACGGCCTCCACTGCGGCGAGCCTGGTGTCGCCTACTTCTTCCTCCGCCTGGCCGAGCTGCTGGGTGAGCCCGGCTACATCCAGGCGGCGGAGCTGCGGCTGCGCCGGCTACGAGGCACTCCCTTTGCGACCGTGGATCTGATCTACGGCACGGCCGGGACGATCCTCTCGCTGCTTCGTCTGCACGCCGTGACCGGCGACCGCGAGTATCTGCACGAGGCGCGCGCCGCCGGCGATTATCTGGTCGAAACGGTGCGGCCCGCCCCGGATGGCGGTGCCGGCCGCTTCTGGGAGGTCGCCTCACCCTCGCCGGGCGGACCGATCACGCCCTACCTCGGGCTGCTCCACGGCGCCGCAGGCATGGGTCTCGCCCTATCCCAGTTGGCCGCGGCCAGTGGTGAGGAGCGGTATTTGAACGTCGCCCGGGGAGCGGCCGAGCTCCTCCTCGCGCAGGCACGCGCCTCGGGAGATGGTGCCCTCACCTGGCCGCGGTATCTGGACGACACGACGCCGGGCCTGCAGGCCCAGTGCCATGGCGCGGGCGGTATCGGCCAGTTCTTGCTCCGGCTGCACCGGCTCGCACCCGACCGGCGCTACCGCGAGGCGGCGGAGGGAGCCGCCCGAACGGTGGCGGCACAACGGGAGACCGAGCCGCGCTCTGGCATCTGCCACGGCCTCAGCGGCACGGGGCACGTTCTGCTGGACTGCTATCAGGCACTCGGCACCGAGCGATGGCTCGAGCTGGCGCGTGAATGCGGCGGACATCTGCAACGGTTCCGCCTCCCCGCTCCCGACGGACCCGCCTCTGATGGGAGCGGCGCCGACGAACCGGGGCGACGAGGCGTCTACGCGATACAGGGCGGCGGCGCGAACTCGCCGGACCTGATGCTGGGCTACGCCGGCGTGGGCAGCTTCCTGCTCCGCCTGGCCAGGCCGGAGACGGCGCCGGAGCTGATTCTTGGGTGAGCCGCGGCATGGCCGCAGGAGGGGGCTCACGAGCACGTCACGCGCGCAGCGCCCAGAAGGGGGTATACCGCGGCTCCGCCGCCGAAAGCGACTCATCGGCAAGTGACAGTTCAGAAAGGAAACCACGATGTCAGAGGCAACACTACAGCGGTTCATGGAGCGGTTGAACGGAGATGCAGCCTATCGCGAGAGCGTGCAGGCGGATCCGGAGGGCGCGATCGCGGCACTCGGGCTGAGTCCGGCCGAGCAGGCCGCGCTGACCTCGGGCGACGAGGATGCGCTGCGCCGCCTGACCGGGGCGGATGTGGCGGGATACATGAGCTTCATATCGGAGCTATTGGGGAGGGGTATTTGCGTTACGTTCCTCAACACCCCCGGCAGCGGGCGGCACTGCGGTACCGGCGACCAATTTAGGGGTTGCTGACGCAGCGCAGCGGGCAGGCGATGGCGAGTGGGAAACGTTGCAGCACCGGTAGCACCCACGACTGCTTCCGCAGCGACTTCGGCGGCTGAGGTTCACCGCCGGCGTAGACGCTGGACCTTGGGGACGCCTCCGGGTCCAGCGGGAACGCTTCACCACCATGGCACGAAGACACCAGGTCAAGACCATTCCTGGTGTCTTCGTGCCATGGTGGTGAACTCTGTGGGTTAGGTTTCTGAGGTGAGGGAGCCGTCATGCCAGGCGGTGACGAACTCCCGGGCGCGGTCTTGACCGTGGGCCATGAGCGCGTCGATGAAGCCGGCGCTGCGGTCGAGCTTCGATGCCGCATCGAGAGGGCGGCCGGCCTCGCGGCCGAGGCGCCCGCGGTCCATCTTGAGGCGATGGACGGCGACGGGTTTGTAAGAGGGTCGGTCACGGCCGGCGACCTCGACCGGCGCCGAAGCCTGATCGGAGGCTTCGGCGGCCCGCGCGTTCACTATTTCCCGCATGGTGTTATTCATCGTGCGGATCGCGCGGATCTCCTGGTTGAGGGAGAGGTTGCCGGCAAGCTCGTTGCGCCGGTCCTCGATTTCGTAGGGCGTGGACGGTTCCTGTCCGGATTGCTGATTGATCTGGATCACCCAGATCTCGTCCGGTTTGTGGTCGGCGGTGCGGACGCTCTCACCGGCGACGAAGTCTCGGATCGGTGGGTTCTGGGAGAAGAGGCCGTCCCAGTAGGCGCGGTCGCCGATGCGGACGGCGCGAAAGATCTGGGGGAGGGCGGCGGAGGCGAGGACGGCTTCGAGGCTGATGCCGCCGGAGTCGAAGCCGCCGTCATCGGCGGGGCCGGTGGCCGACTCAGAGTCGAACGCCTCGAACTCGCCGGAGATGACATCGACCGCGCCGATCACGAGCCGTGTCGGCCGTACGGGCGGATGCGGAACGATGACTTTGCGCGGGGCTGGATCTGGGGCGAAGGGCACGTGTTTTTCGAGCAGACACTGCAGGTCGACGAAGACCTCACGCGGACCCCAGCCGCCCCACCGCGCTTGCAACTGAGCGAGGGCGCGCTGCTGGGAGACGGCCCAGGCCAGGGGGAATTCGTAGGGGCTGCCCTTGATCTCGACGGGCGCGCGGACGGCGGCGAGGGTCCAGGCGTTCTGAATCTGCTCGTAGGGGGAGGCGGCGGCGTTGTCGCGCCAGAGATCCTGCAACAGCCGGACGGAGGTTTCGGGGCCGCTGGTGAGCAGGCCGTACCAGGCGAGCAGGGCGGAGAGGGCGCCGCCGGAGGTGCCGCTGAAGCCGATGATGTCGTAGTCGCCGGCGGCTTCTTCGAGGAGGAGGGTTTGCAGCACGCCGGCGGTGAAAGCGGCGTGGCTGCCGCCACCCTGGCAGGCGATGGCGACGGTCTTGCGAGATGACATGGCGCGGACGCCTCCTCGTTTTACCATTGTGGCAGGTCGATCGGTCCGATGCGCCGGCTTCTTTGGACGTGCAGCGCAATCGGCGGGGGCGGCTCGTGACGCGCGGCGGACGGCTGCGGTATGCTCGCGGGCGATTGTTCCTGGATCGGACGCGCGCGTACAGAGGGCGCAGCGTTGGAGGGGATCATGGCCACCGGGCTGTTTTCGCTTGACGGGCGCGTTGCCCTGGTCACGGGTGGCAACGGGGGACTGGGGCGCGCGATTGCAGTGGGGTTCCAGTCCGCGGGCGCGCGCGTGGTGGTGACGGGGCGTGATCCGAAGAAGAATGCGGTGGTGGCGGCCGAGCTTGGTCAGGATGCGGCAGTCCTCGCGTTGGACGTGCGGGACGAGGAGGCGGTGGCGCACACGGTTGCCGAGGTAGTGGAGCAGTTCGGCCGGATCGACATCCTGGTCAATAACGCAGGGCAGGCCCGTAGTGGATCGGTTGTGGACATGGAGCGCGAGGTGTGGGACGCGGTTCTGGCCACCCATCTGACCGGGACATTCTTGTGTGCCAAGCACGTCAGTCGCGTGATGCTGGCACAGGGAGCGGGCGGCAAGATCATCAACATCGGCTCGATGTACTCGGTCTTTGGTCCACCGAATTCTGTCAATTACGCGAGCGCGAAGGCCGGATTGCTCGGCCTGACGCGGGCGCTGGCGGTGGAACTGGCGCCACATAATATCCAGGTGAACGCGATCCTGCCCGGCTGGTTCCCGACAGATATGACCGGGCGATTGCCCCACACCTCGCTCGGCGAGCAGATCCGGCGCAAGACGCCGGCGGGGCGGTGGGGCGATCCGGACGATCTGGTGGGCGCGGCGGTCTTTCTAGCGTCGCGCGCCTCCGACTTTGTTACCGGCGTACAGCTCCCGGTGGACGGCGGCTATCTGGTCGCGGATCGGCTTCGGGAGGAGTGACCTCGCCGCGATCGTTTGCCGCTGCCGGGTGTCTACGCCGTTGGTGACCGCTGTTCGTGGCGGCCATCCTCGATCGCATCGATTCGTTGACCCGACGGACGAGCGGCGCCGACCAACCAGGCGGCGCCTCGCAACCACACACCATCCGGTCGTTCGTGTGGCCGCAGTACCGTTGTGATCGCCTGCCGTCCCCGGTTCTGGCTCGCCTGGTCGACCTGGTCGAGGATGAACCGGGCGGGACCGGAAGAGAGGAGGAAGGCGGCCGTATCATCGGCATCCCGGCCAAAGCACATCGGCGCTTCGACCGGTGTCGTGGTGATCGCATCGAATCCGGCGCCGGAGAGCACCTCGTGGATATGGTCCGGTTCGGCCAACGAGAACATGCCGGGGCCACCGGGCCGGAGATCATCGAGGACGGGTACGAACTCACGCATCGCCGAGAGGACGTGCATCCACTCGTTGCGGCTGATGTCGCCCATGGTGAGGAAGGCGAGCCTGCCTCCGGGACGGAGGGCCCGTCCAATATTGGCGAAGGCGGCGATGGGGTCATCGAAGAACATGACGGCGAAGCGGCTGATCGCCACGTCGAAACCGCCATGAGGGAAGGGATGGACCTGCGCGTCGCCCTGCTCGAACGTCACGTTGGTGATGCCGTCGGCGACAGCGGAGGTACGCGCCCGCTCGAGCATCGGCGCCGAGAGATCGACGCCGACAACCCGGCCGAGGGTCGCCCGGCGGGCGGCGTGGCGGGCCGTCTGTCCGGTGCCGCAGCCGACATCGAGGACACGATCGTGCGCACCGATCGCGGCGGCGTCGAAGAGGTAGTCGTTGAACCCGCCGTTGACCGCGTCCCAGCGGTCTTGATGGGCGGCCCAGTGGAGGCCGTCGTAGCCGTTCCAGACGGCTGCCTGCTCGTGGTTGGCGAACGTTTGCATGGAAAGTCTCCAATGGCTCTCAGGAGGTTCGGGAGCACGGATCACGATGCCGCGCCGTCGAACGAGTATTCGCCGCGGGGCGGGCGCTGGTGGAAGGTCAGGCGTCCGGAGCCACGCAAGCCGGCAAGGTCACCAGTACCGGAGCCGGGGATGATCTCGCCGGTGCCGTGCATGTCCATCTGGTCCTCCTTGATCGATGGTGTTGTTGTATCGCAACATGAAGTTGCGTTAAGCGCAGTATCGCATCCGCGATCATGCATTGCAACTAAGAGTTGCATTAGAGCGTGTGCCGGCGCCACAGACAGGCTGTCATGGATTGGGGTCGGTGATGAAATCGAAGTCCATCGTTGGGGGAAACACGCGGCCGGTGGGGCGCGGCCCGAAGGTACAGGCGGCGGTGCTGGCGGCGGCGCTCACCGAGTTGAACGAGGTGGGGTATGCCGCCCTCACGGTGGAGAGTGTGGCGCGGCGGGCGGGGGTGCACAAGACGACGATCTACCGGCGCTGGATCGACCGGGAGCGCCTGGTCGTCGATGCGTTGTCCGGTTCGGTGGCGCAGGAGATACCGATCCCCGATACGGGTGCGATTGAGAGGGATCTGCAGACGATGGCGCGGATGCTGGTGCAGTGGCTGACCAGCCCCGGCGGGCGGGCGATCTTCGCGGCGATGTTCTCCGACGCCGTGCATTTGCCGGAGATCGCCGATGCGAAGCGGCGGATCTTCGACGACCGGCTGCGGCGGGCGGAACCGGTCGTACTTCGAGCGATCGAGCGGGGCGAGTTGCCGATTGGCACGGACCCGGCGGCGGTGGTCAAAGCATTCGCGGCGCCGATCTACTTCCGGCTGTTGATCACGGGCGAGCCGCTCGACGAGAGTGCGGCCGACCACGCCGTTGGGGTGGCGCTCGCGGCGGCACGAGGCGGGGCACTCCGCCGACGGTCGATCGCGCCGCTCAATGGATCGTGAAGCTCATGCCGATATTGCCGCGGGAAAGCGCATTTCGAGGGCGGGTGCGACGTCTTCGGCGAAGGAGCGGATGGAGTGGAGGATGGTGGCGGGGTCGGCGGCCATCTCCATGAAGAGGGCGATCCGGACGGCGCCGGTGACTTCGATGAAGCGCGACAGTTGATCGGCGACGGCGGCGGGTGTGCCGACGGCAGCGGCGGCAACGGTCATTTCGGCAAGGTGTTCCTGGGACGGGCGGCTGCCATCGGGGCCGGCGTGGCGGCCGGCTGCCTGGGGGACATGGGGCCAGTCGCCCGTCTTGTAGGAGTGGAGGACGTTGGCGTGGAGGCGGGTCCGCGCTTCGGTTTCCGGTTCGTCAGTGACGAGACAGATGAGGGCGTGGACGTGGTCGACACCGGACACGTCGACCGCCTGGGCTGCGGCCGCCTCGTTGTAGGCGGCGGTTAGCTTGACACGAGCCTC
>JBFXAN010000238.1:0-7901 GCA_050184225.1 Dehalococcoidia bacterium
TGGTATCCAGGAGGCGGATTCGGCACAGCCCCAAGACCCGCATGGATTCTGAGGGCTTGACAGACACCCTCTCCGCCATGCACCCCCATGCCGCCGTTCTCCCAGGGGCGCCCGCCCCCCGTACGTGCCTCAGCCTCCCAGTCGCATGAACTGATCGGATAGTTCCGACCAGTTCAGGTCAAACCGACGATCGTCAGTCCACGAAACGGCCTTCCTCGATAATCAACCTCGCCCCGAGCGCGTTCAACCGCCGTCCGACCCGAGAACCGAGATCGGTCGGCGGCAGGTTTTCAGTCGAATCGACCACCTCGATCAAGCTCCCCCCGTCGGGCGAGATGACGGCGCCTTTGAGATGCAGGCGGCCGCCCGCAATCCGTGCCAAGCCCCCGATTGGCGCGTCGCAATGCCCATTGAGCTCGCGCAGCATCGCACGTTCGGCCTGCCAGCACCACATCGTCTCGCGGTGATTGATCTCGGCGAGCATCCGGCCCAGGGCCGCGTTCGCGGTCGGGTACTCGACGACGACAACGCCCTGACCAACTGCCGGACACATGTCGCTATCAGGAAAGACGTATGAAATCCGATCGCTGCAGCCGATTCGCGCGAGGCCATTGCTGGCCAGGACCAGCGCATCCGGGATGGGGGTGCGCCCGCCATAGTTGAACTCCATCGGGGTATCCCCGTCGAGCCTCGCGAGTCTCAGATCGCCAGACCCTCGGTAAGCCACGACCTCGCTTTGAGGAAACATTCGCCGGAGGAACGCACGGCGACGGATCGACGATGTCCCGATCACGGCCGGCGGCGAAGCCGGGTCGAAGGTCTTACCGACCTTCAACACCAGCGCATCACTCGGGTCTTCGCGCGCCAGGCAGGCGCCAATTGCAAACGTGGCGTCGCTGTAGTACTCGTCGTTGCCAGGCAGATCCTTCAGAGAGTGCATCGCCATATCGGCCTCGCCGCTCAGCATCATGTCGCGCATGTCCTGAATGAACGCGCCCCCTTTGCCGCCCAGCGCACCCAATCTGCTCTTGGTGTCCAGGTCCGCAGAGGCAGGCCGGGTGACAAGTTCGAAGCGATGCTCCGGATAGCGCGCGGCGAGCGCAGCGCGTACCGCCTCGCTCTGCGCAACGGCCATCTGGCTGGCTCTGGTTCCGATCCTGAATGTCGCTGACATGCCGTGAGTCCTTGATCGCCGAAGTGCCGCATTGTCGCCGATCCCGGGCGACTTCCCGCCGAACTTAGCCTGACGTGAGCACAGCGATCGGGCCCCTTTGACCGCCTGCCGGCTAAGTATACGCCGATTGACACAGGCTTGAATGCCCTATTACTATAACATTGAGCATTCCGACTTCGCCTGCCGCGAATCGGGATGCAAGCCGCCACTCGACAGTCGGTGACCTCGACGTCGGCAGCCGTATCCAATGCAAAGGAGTCCCAACGATGGACGACATTCTCCTCTCAGATCTACCGATGGGTCGTGGGTTCAAAGCGCCCTACCATCAAGTCACGTTTCCCGTGACGCTCGATCCGAACGATGCCTTCCGCTTCGGCCCCAAGGAGTCTTCGCCGGTCGGAACGGGCTACGACGCGATCCTGAAGCCATATGACGAAGCAACCCACATGCCGGGCTATATGTACTGGCATCCGGATGTGCTTCGCACCGAGGTCGAAACCTTCTTCATGAAGGAATGGCTCATGGTGGCCCGACGTGAGCAGATCGAAGAGGTCGGCGACTATTTCTCGACACGGATCGTTGGCGAACCGCTCATCATTGCGCGCAACAAGCAGAACGAGCTGCACGCCTTCTACAACCGGTGCGCACATCGTGGCGTTGCCATGGTCAATGACTGTGGCAACAAGCGGAACTTCTCCTGCCCTTATCACGCATGGACCTACGATCTGGACGGCGACTGATCAGTGCGCCTCACATGCGCCAGATCAAGGATTTCGATCTCGAAACGGTTCGTCTGAAGCCCATCGCTTTGCGTGAGTGGGCCGGCTGGGTGTTCATCAACTTCAGCGATGCGCCGCCTTCTTTCGACGACTTCATTTCCGACTTCGCCGAAGATTTCAATTTTCTGCAGCAAGAGCGGCTCCGTGTCGGCGAGATCATCGACCTCACGATCGAGTGCAACTGGAAGTTCATGCTGGAGAACCTGGTCGACAACTACCACACGCCGATCATTCACCGAAACACGATTGGCCGCAGCGTCAGCACTGGCGATCGATACACTGGAAACCGCGGAGGAAAGGGAGCCTTCACCGGGTTCTATTCCGCGAAAACCATGACGCGGGACGAAAAAACACGGTTCCGCACCATGCCATGGCTTGCTGACCGAGGTGACACCATGGGCTGTTCGGGCCATCTCGTTCCCAATGTCCATCTGTTCGGGCGATCCGATCACGTTCACGTCCACGTGATCTGGCCGACCCATCCAACGAAGATGCGACTTCTCTGTTACCAGTTGTTCCCCGACGAGTTCTTTGCCGATCCGGACTTTGCCGCGAAGGTCAAGGACTACACGCTGTACAACACCGAGGTCCTGTTCGAGGATACGGCGATGATCGATTCTCTCCAGAACGCCACCTACTCCCCGCGCTTCGAGCCGGGTCGGTTCTCCGAGAAGGAAAAGGGTGTCTACAACGTGATCAACGAAACGCTGGCGCACACTTTTCTCAACCGCGAATGAGTAGCCGCTTCGGCTAACGTCCATGAAAGAACACGCAGATGCGGCCGGCAAAGCCGTTCCCGATCTGGACACCAAGTACGACAACCTCCGCGAGGTCGATGCCGACTCAGTCGCCCGATATCGAGACACATGGGCGCGTTCGAGTGAGGCGACACGAAGCGCGCTCAGGACCGTCGAGAACATTCCCTACGGTCCCGAAGCCAGGCATCGCTACGATCTCTTTCTGCCCCTGGTCGCCGCGCCCTGTCCCGTTGTGGCCTACATCCACGGCGGATACTGGCGTGGTGGCGACAAGTCCGATGCATCGTACGTTGCCCAGCCGCTTGTGGCGGCTGGCTTAATCTGTGTCGTCACCAACTATAGGCTCGCACCCGGCGCGTTGATCGAACAGCAAGTCGATGATTGCCGCAAGGCGCTGGCGCACGTCGAATCGACCATCGAGCGCTGGGGCGGAAACAGAAACGCGATCCACTTGATCGGCCATTCCGCGGGCGCTCACCTCGCAGCAATGATGTTTCACACGTCGACCGGGCGCTCGGGCGAATCCCACGCGCTCCGTCACGGTTGTCGATCCGCAGCCTTGGCAAGCGGAATCTTCGACCTGAAGCCACTCATCAGAACGTTCCTCAACGAAGATCTGTCGCTCACCCCGCAGAGCACCTCCGCGATCAGTCCCGCACAGCTCCCGGTCGACCCCAAGGCAGAGGTACCGATACTCGTGGGTGATCGCGAGGGCGCTGAATACTTGAGGCAATCCACCATCTGCAGAGATAGCGTGCTGCACAGCGGCGGGCGCGCCGAGCTTCACGTCCTCGATGGCGAGGACCACTTTTCGATTCGGACCCGCAGCGATGAATCGATTGCACCGGTGTTCGCTCTGGCGCTTGAATTTTTCGGAACCCGGTTGACACGTTCCAATCACTTTGAGGAGGCTTCCGGCAATGTCGGCTTCGAATGAACTCATCGAACTATTCAGTGACGTCCTGGAGCTTTGCAACCTGCGGGCGGGCGAGCAGTTCGCGGTACTAACCGAGAACAGCGCAAGGCAGGACTGCGCCGACGCCTACCTCGAAGCAGCCAGCAAGCGGGGGTGCCAAGGCTTCCAGCTGAACGTGCGATCGACGCGGGCTTCGTCCACGTCGTACCGCAAGATGACCGGGCTCGCGGGCAATGAATGTGCGCAGACGGCTCTGAAGAACGTCGACCTCCTGATCGATCTGGTCGGACTCCTGTGGTCGAGGGAACAGGCCGTGCTCCAGAGCAACGGCACCCGGATCCTGCTCTCGCGGGAGCCCGCGGAGATCATTCGTCGAATGTTCCCGACTCGGGACCTGCGCTCTCGGGTCGAACGAGCTGCCGAACTGCTTTCCCCGGCCAAAGAACTAAGAATCACCTCTGCCGCGGGAACCGATGTCACCTATCGACTGGGCCGCTTTCCAGTCGTCGTCCAGTACGGATTCACGGACACTCGAGGTCGCTGGGACAATCTGTCAGCCGGAGGCTTTCTCTACACAGGGGCTTGGGAAGACGGCGTCAACGGGGTCGTCACGATTGACACCGGCGACATCCTATTTCCGTTCAAGCGCTACGTCGGCAGTCCGATCCGCCTCGAGATCCAACAAGGCAGGATAACCCGCATCGATGGCATCGGAGTCGACGCCGAGCTGATGCGGAGCTATCTCCATCGATTCTGCGACCCCCGTGCCTATGCGATCTCGCATATCGGTTGGGGGATGGACCCGAAAGGTCGATGGGAATTCATGGGGACTGACCCGCTCGGCCTCATGTCAGGCGGTGTGGACGGCCGCTCGTTCGCCGGAAATGTGCTCTTCTCGACGGGGCCCAATCTGGAACTCGGCGGGGAGAACGATACCGCCTGCCACCTCGATATTCCACTTCGCGCATGCACAGTAACGCTCGATGGGCTTCGGGTCATCGAGTCTGGAAATCTGCTCGAGCCGTTGAAACAACCCGGCTGAATCGCAGGCAGGCAGCAGCGCAGCAGTCCAAAGAAGAAGCGAGCCATCGAATGACTAACCCAGAGGGCATGAAAGCCCGCCTGCAGCTGAAGGCCCCCGTGCTAGCGCCGGGCGTCTATGACGCGATGACGGCGCTGATCGCGGAGCAGGCCGGATTCGAAGCAGTCTATCTCTCCGGCGCGTCCGTCGCCTACAACCACTTCGGCCGGTCCGATGTCGGGCTGACGACCCAGAGCGAGGCCGCCGAGGTGCTGGCGCGTATCACCGACCGCATCGGCATTCCAGTCATCGCGGACCTCGACACCGGCTTCGGCAATGCGCTGAACACTCGGCGGGCGGTGCGCGAGTTCGAGCGCGCCGGCGCGGCGATGCTGCAGATCGAGGATCAGACATTTCCGAAGCGCTGCGGTCACCTGGAGAATAAGTCGCTGGTGTCTGCCGCGGAGATGTGCGGCAAGCTTCGTGCAGCACTCGATGCGCGCACCCGCGACGCGACATTGGTCCTGGCCCGCACCGACGCGGTCGCTGTCGAAGGGTGGGACGCGGCGATCGAGCGGGCCGAGGCGTATCTGGACTGCGGCGTCGACGCGCTGTTCATCGAGGCGGTTCGCTCCGTTGATCAGATGCACCAGGTCTGCCAACGGTTCGCCAGCCGGATCCCGCTACTCGCCAACATGGTCGAAGGCGGCAAGACTCCGATCCAGGGCGCCGATGAGCTGGGGCGCATCGGGTTCCGGATCGTGATCTTTCCGGGCGGCACGACCCGCTTCATCGCCCGGCAGCTGCAGGAGTACTACGGGTCGCTGAAGGTCCACGGTACCACGCAGCCGATGCGCGACTCGATGCTTGATTTCGACCAGCTCAACGATCTGATCGGGACGCCGGGCCTGCTGGCGCTCGGAAAGCGCTACGCGGGCTGAGCAACGCCGTGTCGACGCCGCAGACTCTGTTCGACAAACTCTGGGCGAGCCACGTCATCGCGGAGCGCGAGGACGGCGCCTCGCTGGTCTTCGTCGATCGTCACTACGTCCAGGAAGGCGCCTTTCACGGTTTCAACAAGATGAAGGCGCGCGGGGAGCGGATGGCCCGGCCCGACCTGACGATCGCGATGCCCGACCACTACGTTCCGACCGGTCCCGGCGGGCGAAGGCCAAGGCGAGTTGCTGCGCATGACAGGTCAGCTACGGGGCTTCGCGCGCGAGTGCAACCTGCGCTTGTTCGACGTTGGCCACCCGTGGCAGGACATCATCCATGTCGTCGGCCCGGAGCTCGGTCTGACACTGCCTGGCCTGCGGGTAGTCGAGGGCGACAGCCAAACGTCGACTCACGGGGCCTTCGGTGCCTGAGCGTTCGGCGTTGGCGCGTCGGAGGTCTCACACGTGTTGATGACGCCGACGTTGTGGCGGCGCCGTTCCAAGTCGATGCGGATCACGGTCAACAGCCGCCTGGGCGCCGGCCTGTCGGCCAAGGATCTTGCGTCGACGATCATTGCACGCATCGGCGCCGATGGTGCTGTCGGTCACGTGATCGAGTACGCGGGCGAGGCTGTCCGCGCGCTGTCCATGGAAGGCCGGATGACGCTACGCACCATGGCGATCGAATCGGGTGCGCGTTGCGACATGGTGTCGCCGGACGCGACGACCGTCGAGTATGTCCGCGGCCGGCGGGGCGCGGCGTTCGACGCCGCTGCCGAACAATGGATGAACCTGGCCACCGACGCGGAAGCCCGGTTCCATCGTGAAGTGGTGATCGACGCGGCCGACATCGCCCCCACGGTCACCGGGGGCATCACGCCGGAAGACGCGTTGCCAATCGACGCCGTCCTGCTCGATCCGGACTCGATCATCGATCCGGCGCGGGCTCGCCATGTCCGCGATGCGCTCGACTACAAGGGGCTTCGTCCAGGCATGCGGCTCACCGATGTGTCGATCGACCGGATATTCATCGGCTCGTGCACCAACGCGCGGATCGAGGATCTGCGTTCCGCGGCCGCGATCCTCTCCGGTCAACGCGGTCGGGTGCCGGGCCTGGTCTCGCCCGGCTCGATGGAGGTCAAGACCCAGGCCGAGCAGGAACGTCTGCACCGGATCTTCATCGAGGCCGGACTGCGCTGGCATGAACGGCGACATCGTGCCTTCCGGGGAACGCTGCGCGTCCACGACCAATCGCAATTTCAAGGGACGCCAGGGCCCGGGTTCGCGCACGCAACTGATGTCTCCAGCGATGGTCGCCGCCGCGGCGGTCACCGGCCGTCTGGTCGATTTTCGATCGGGCGTTTCACCGGGGAGGGGCGGCTGATGGAACCGCTGATCCGCCTGACCGCGGTAGCCTGCGCGATGCCGCGCATCAACATCGACACTGACCAGATCCTGCCGGCCCGATTCATGAAGCAGGCTCGAACCCCGCCGACCGGCTACTCGACCTACCTCTTCCACGATGCACGCCGCGGTCCGGACAGCGCGCCGGATCCATCTTTCGCGCTGAACCTTCTGGCCAATGCGGGTGCGCGAATCATCGCGGCCCGACGAAACTTCGGCAGCGGCTCGTCCCGCGAGGCCGCAGTCTACGCGTTGGTCGATTCGGGCAGTCACTGCGTGATCGCGCCGTCTCATGGCGACATCTTCGCCGCCAACGCCGTCAACGATGGGCTGCTGCCGGCGCGCGGGACCGAGTCGGATATCGAGATGATTCTCGAACTGCTCGCGCCGGGCGGCATTTCGGCCCATGTGGACCTGCAAACCTGCCTGATATCGATCGGCGATAAAGCCTTTGCCTTCGGCGTCGATCCGGTCGCCAATCTGCGCCTGCTGAACGGCTGGGACGAGATCGACATGACACGCCGCTACGCCGACGACATCGCGCGTTGGTCGGCCGCGGACCGCCTCTCCCGGCCATGGGCTGCGGTGCCGTCGGAGCCGGAAGGCTAGTGTTCCGTCCCGCTAGTTCGTAGGCACAAGAACTGCATGAGATGAGGCATCCCTGGAGATACCTCATGGCCAACGTATACACCCGCACGACGATCATCAGCCTGACGGAAGGCGAGCGAGAAGAGCTGACCTCAATGGCGAGGTCGCGATCGCTGCCGGGGGCGTTGGCGTTGCGTGCGCGAATCGTGCTGGCCAGTGAAGGCCAGGACAAAGCCAGCACCGACGTTGCGCAAGCATTGGGGATCAATCGAGCAACGGTGACGAAGTGGCGTGGCCGCTATGCACGAGATCGGCTGCCTGGGCTT
>JBFXAN010000239.1:0-7716 GCA_050184225.1 Dehalococcoidia bacterium
TTCGTTCGATTGTGGGATCGACATGTGCTCAACCAACGTTCGACCTGACTCCCCCTTCCCTGCGAGGGAAGGGGGCCGGGGGGTTAGGTAGTTCATGATGCCACCACGAACATGACGGCCGCGACGACGAAGACGCCGCCCATGAAGGCGAGGCCGTAGGCTTGGGATTGGCCACTCTGGAGGCGGTTGAGGCCGGCGCCGATGCGGCGGGTGATTGCGGCGATGCCGTTGACGATGCCGTCGATCACGCGCATGTCCAGCAACCGGCCGATACCGCCGAGCAGGCCATAGACGAGGCCCTTGGCGATGCCGTTGTACAGGTGGTCGAGGAAATAGCGGTTGTTGAGGAGCTGGTAGACCGGCCGGAGCGGTCCGAGGCCGACCTGCCAGCGGGCGCCGAAGCCGTAGACGACGAGCGCGCCAACGATGCCGAACACGGCGACGGCGGAGGAGATGATCGCGAGCGGCCAGTTGAATTCGGCGTGAAGCTCCTCGCGGGCGAACTCGGGCAGGGAGCCGTTGATCAACTCGCCAAAGGGATGGCCGAAGACGTTGCCGGCGTTGAACAGACCAGCGAAGACCGCGGCCACCGCCAGGAGGATGAGCGGCAAGGTCATGACCCACGGCGATTCGTGCGGGAACGGGGAGTGATGGACCGCGGCCGGGACGAGGGTCGGCACCGGCGTGCTGCCGTGCTCTCCGTGGGCGGACACCGGCTCACCGTGCGGTTCGTCGTGGTCTGCTCCGGCGTGGCCGGTGTCGTCGTGACCGCCGCCGTGGTGGGTGTCTTCGCCACCGCCGCGGTAGTCGCCGAGGAAGGTCATGGAGACGGCGCGGAACATGTAGAAGGCGGTCATGAAGACGACGGCCATCGCGAGGAAGAAGGCGATATCACCTTCCAGCCGGTCGCTGTTCCAGGCGTCGAGAAGGATCTCGTCCTTACTCCAGAAGCCGGCGAGCGGGAAGATACCCGCGAGGCTGAACGAGCCGATCAGGAAGGTGATAAACGTGATCGGCATGAAGCGACGGAGGCCGCCCATCAGACGCATGTCGAACGTGTTGGTCGAGTGACTGACGGAACCGGAGCCGAGGAAGAGGAGCGCCTTGAAGAAGGCGTGCGTCATCAGATGGAAGAAGGCAGCGATGTAGCCGAAGACGCCGAGCGCGAGCATCATGTAGCCGAGCTGGCTGATCGTCGAGTAGGCGAGCACGCGTTTGATGTCGTGCATCACCAGACCCATCGTCGCAGCGATCAGCGCCGTGATTGCCCCGATGTAGGCGACCACGGTGAGGGCGTGGTCGGTCGACTCGAAGATCGGGAAGAGGCGTCCGACGAGGTAGACGCCGGCGGCGACCATCGTCGCGGCGTGGATCAGCGCCGACACCGGCGTCGGGCCGGCCATCGCGTCGGGAAGCCATGTGTGCAGCGGGAACTGGGCCGACTTGCCGGCAGCACCGGCGAAGATGCCGAGACAGAAGAGCAGCAGCGTCGTCTGTGAGAGGGCGCCGCTGTGCGCCATCTCCTGCAGCTCGGCGATGTTGAAGGTGCCGGCGCGGTTCCAGATCAGGATCAGCGCCAGGAGGAAGCCGACATCGCCGAGGCGGGTGATCAGGAACGCCTTCATTGCGGCATCGCGCGGTGAGAGCTGGTCAGGGACGGCCGACTCGCGGTCGAACCAGAAGCCGATCAGGAGGTACGAACAGAGGCCGACCAGCTCCCAGAAGACGAACACCATCAGAAGGTTGTCGGCGATGACGAGGCCGAGCATCGCGGCGGTGAACAGCGAAATCTCGGCGAAGTAGCGCGGGTAGCCGCGGTCGCCGGCGATGTATGCCGTCGAGTAGAACTGCACCAGGAAGGAGACAGAGGTGACGACGACGAGCATCATCGCCGTGAGGCCGTCGAGGCGAATGCCGATATCGATGCTGAGGCTGCCGACTTCGAGCCAGGTATGGGTGCCATAGCCAATCGCCTCGCCGTGGTGGTCCCTGACATCGGCGAGCGCCCAGAGGGAGAGGCAGAAGGAGACGAAGATCGCGGCAACCGCGATCCAACCGGCGAGGCGGGGGCTGCGGCGGAAGATACCGGCCGGCACACCGGCGGCGATCACGATGAACGCGACCACCGGCAGCGCCCAGATCATCCATACCGCGGCTTCGCTGATCACTGGCCCTCACCCCCGGCCCCTCTCCCGCTCGGCGGGAGAGGGGTGCCTGACTCAACCGTGGTTTCTCATTCTTTCCTCGGCTCGTGCCGAGTTGCTCTTCATTCAATCGTCGTTCGACGTGTCTCCCCTCTCCCGCTCGGCGGGAGAGGGGCCGGGGATAAGGGCCGTCGCCCTTCCCCGTTTCGCTCAAATCTTGTTGATGATCTCGCGGGCCACGTGGGTCTTGCTGTCGGGCACGTAGATCATGCGCGGGGTCATGTCGGTCGCCTCCGCCGGGTTGCCGGCAACGACGACGCGGGTGGCGACGCCTTCCGCGTCAAAGAGTTCCTTCCAAAGTTCGGCGATGTAGCGATTCTTGGCTTCGAGCAGCACGCTCCACATACACCGGTCCTACCACTTCAACAGGTTGAGACGGTCGATATCGACCGTGCGGCGATTGCGATAGACGGTCACAGCCAGCGCCAGCCCGACCGACGCTTCGGCGGCGGCGACCGCGAGGATGAAGATCACGAAGACATGACCGGCGATCGGGCGGTCGCTTTCGACGAAGCGGCTGAAGGCGATCAGCATCAGGTTGACCGAGCTGAGCATCAGCTCGATCCCCATCAGGATCACGATCGCGTTGCGCTTCGCCAGCGCGATCCAGAGGCCGATGCCGAAGAGGATTGCGCTGAGGCCGAGATAATGCTCAAGTCCGACTGACATCGCTGTTTGCCCCGCTTGCCACTAGCGCGTGGTCCGCTTCGCCGGTCTGATCCTCGGGAATGTCCATCGCCGGCTGATCCGCTCCTGCCTCTACCGCATCCTCCACCGGCGACCGGACGATGACGATCGCGCCGATCATGGCGATGGTGAGCAGGATGGCGGCGATCTGAAACCCCAGCGCCCAGCGGCCGACGAGCGCTTCGCCGATCAGGTTGGTCGTCGTAGCGAAGCCATCGCCGTCGATCACGCTCCAGGGTGTCTGGAAGGCGACGACGGCCATCACCACGGCGATCAGGCCGCCGATGATGAACGCCGGTCCGAAGAACGTCGTGTCGGAATTGAAACGCCCCGGCGTCGGCGTGAGCATGATCGCGAAGATGATGAGCACGCCGATCGCGCCGGCATAGATCAACACCTGGGCGACGGCGATGAAGTCCGCCGTCAGGGTGACGAACAGCCCGGCGAGGGCGACGAAGCAGAGGATCAGGAGGAGGACGGCGTGCAGCAGGTTCTGGGACAGCACAATGCCGAGGGCGGCGAAGACAGCCAGTGCCCCCAGACCCCAGAACGCGATGGCCACACCCGTATCTGTCATGCCGCAAGCGTCCTAGTTTGTGAGCGTATGATCAAGGTTTGACCTCTCCCCCGGCCCCTCCCCTCGCAGGGGAGGGGAGTCCTGTTCAACCGTAGTGTGCCAGTATCAACGGCGTTTCGGATTGAACCCGCAGCCGGATGATCGAATCAGCCGACGCCCGACAGTTCTCCCCCTTCCCTGCGAGGGAAGGGGGCCGAGGGGTTAGGTTCGGGTGTGCGATTGAGGATGCCGACCTCGGTTGTCAAGATGGCGCGGCGTGGCGTCTGGATACGGGCGAAGCCGAACAGGCGGACGAGCCCGACGAGCAGGACGACGGCCATGATGACGTTGATCACGATCAGGAGCGGGATGGCGATGATGTTGGGGATGTCCCACTCCCGCCAGGCGACGACTTCGATTGCGACGAGCATCGCGTTGATCAGGGCGATCGGGATCAGGAATTTCCAGGAGAACTGGAGCAACTGGTCGATGCGGAGGCGGGGCAGGGTGCCGCGCGCCCAGACGAAGATCCAGTAGCCGAGCAGCATCTTCGTCATGAAGATCAGCCAGCCGGGGATGATGTTCTCAAGGCCAAAGAACCACCAGCCGCCCCAGAAGAAGGTGGCGATCAGGCCGCCGAAGATGAGGGCGTTGGCAAGCTCGGCGGCATAGAAGAGGCCCCAGCGCATGCCGGAGTATTCGGTGAGGTAGCCGGAGCCTAGCTCGGACTCCGCCTCGGTGACATCGGCGGGGGAGCGGCCGACCTCGGCCAGGGTGCTGATCGTATAGATCAGGAACGGCAGCGGCAGCAGCAGACCGGCGATCATCCAGTGATCGGCCTGCCATTGGACGATCTCCCCCAGTTGCATCGTGCCGGTGAGGGTGACGAGGCTGAGCAGGGCGATCACGGCGGGAAGCTCGTAGGAGATGACGAGCGCCATCACCCGCATCGCGCCGAGGGTCGAGTACTTGTTCGATGACGACCAGCCGGCCGAGAAGATGACGAGCGGCATCGCCGAGGTGATGGCGATGATGAAGAGGACGCCGACGTTGAGGTCGGCGACGGACATCCCCTCGCCGAAGGGGATCACGCCGGTGACGAGCACGGTGGGGATGAAGAGGATCAAGGGCGCCAGCCAGAAGAGGATGCGGTCGCCCTCGCGCGGCGTCAGCGCCTCTTTCTGCATCAGCTTGAGCGCGTCGGCGACAGGCTGGAGGAGGCCTTGCGGTCCGACGCGATTGGGACCCTGGCGGATGTGGATGCGGGCGACGACGCGGCGCTCGACCCAGATCAGGAGCAGCATAACGACGCCGAGGAAGAGGCCGATCGCCGTCGCGCCGATCAAGCCGGAGACGATGTAGGCGACCCAGTCCGGGAAGATGTCGCGGAGCCAATCCAGCAGTGAGTTGACGGGGTTGGCCAGCGAGCGGAGGTCATACCACGTGGCAATGGGCAATGGGCAATGGGCAGTGGGCAGTGGGATCATCGGTCAAGCTCTCCGATGACGATATCGATGCTTCCGAAGGCGACGATGGCGTCGGCGATCGTGCTGCCGACGACCATCTCTTTGAGGACGGAGAGGTTGATCAACGACGGCGCGCGCACGTGGAAGCGGTACGGTGCGGTGCCGCCGTCGCTGACGACGTAGTAACCAAGCTCACCCTTGGGCGACTCGATCCGGGCGTAGGCCTCGCCGACCGGGGGGCGGATCGAGAGCGGCACGTCGACCTTATACGGGCCGCTGGGCAGGCCGCGCAAGGCTTGATCGACGATCGAGACGGACTGACGCAGCTCGGCCATGCGCACGAGGAAGCGGTCGTAAGAGTCGCCGTGCTCGCCCACTGGGATCTGGAAGTCGAAACGCGGGTAGATGCTGTACGGTTCCGCCTTGCGGATGTCCCAGGCGACGCCGCTTGCCCGCAGCATCGGCCCGCTGAGCGAGGCGGCGAGGGCGAGGTCGGTCGGAATCGTGCCGACGTTCTTCGCACGGGCGAGGAGGATCTCGTTTTCCAGAAGCAGGTCTTCGACCTCGGAGAGCCGGGTGGGCAAGTAGTCGATCAGCTGCCGCGCCATCGGGACGAACTCGTCGGGCAGGTCGAAGGCGACGCCGCCGATGCGCATGTAATTGGTGGTCAGACGGGCGCCGCAGGTCATTTCGAAGAGGTCGAGGATCTTCTCGCGTTCGGCGAAGAGCCACATCAGCGGCGTCTGCCAGGCGCCGGCGTCGTTGATGAAGGTGCCGACCGCCATGCAGTGGTTGGCGATGCGCTGCAGCTCGGCCATGATAATGCGGATATAGTCGCCGCGTTCCGGCACGCGCACGCCGGCCAACTTCTCGACGGCGAGACAGTAGCCGAGGTTGTTGGACATCGCCGAGAGGTAGTCCATCCGGTCGGTGAAGGGGATGTTCTGGGTGTAGGTGCGCTCCTCGGCCAGCTTTTCGAGGCTGCGGTGGAGATAGCCGACGACCATCTCGGCGTCGATGATGCGCTCGCCGTCCATGGTGAGCTTCATGCGAAAGACGCCGTGGGTGGACGGGTGCTGCGGCCCGATATTGACGACGAATGGTTCGGTTGAGAGGTTCATGTTACCTAACCCGGTTCGCTGCGCTCACAGCGCCCCCTTCCCTGCGAGGGAAGGGGGCGTCCTGGTGAGCGACGGTTGATGAAAAGGTGGCCATGTCACTGCCAAGCCAGATACTTGCACACTGCCGTGTGTCTGACTCCCCCTTCCTTGCGAGGGAAGGGGGCGCTGTGAGCGCAGCGAACCGGGTTAGGTCGGGCTTCATTGCCATGGCGCTAGCCCCCGGTTCCATTCGTGGATTCCTCCGATGCTTCAATCGCCTGCGATGGGGCGGGTGGGGTGCCCCAGGCGATGGCGGCGCCGCTCCATTCGGGGGGGACTTGATCGCCGGGAGCGAGGCCGGCGCCGGCGTGTTGGGTCCATTGGGGGCCGTTGAGGATGCCGTACTCGCCGCCTTGTTTGGGGAAGTGCGGCAGGCCGGGGCTGTACTGGCCCTGGTTGATCTGGAGGAACTCTTTGCGTAGCGGCCAGCCGCGGAAGCCCTCCCAGAGGAAGAGGCGGCGCAGGTTGGGGTGGCCGGCGAAGCGGATGCCCATCAGATCGTAGACTTCCATCTCCTGGAGCCAGGCGCCCTGCCAGACCGATGTGACGGATGGGACGATTGGATCCTCACGATCGGGTGGACGGCATTTGAGGGCCATTCCGAGATTTCGAGAGATCGACTGGAGATGATAGACGACCTCGTAGTACTCGATCCAGTCGACCGAGGTGACATTCGTTGCCTGCTCCATCATCAGCGCGGTGTCGTCGCGGAGGAACCGACAGACATCGACGAGCGATTCGGGTGCGACTTCCACCCAGACGGCGTTGGCGGCCCGAATGGCATCGGGAAAACGATCCCGGATGCGGCTTGAAACCTCGGTTCCCGTCAACCACTGGGTCATGAGGCGATCCTTTTTGAACTTGGGGAACCCCAGCTGGCCTTCGCCGCATGGTTCCCCAACCCCCTCCGAACGGGGGCGCTGCCCCCGATACCCTCGGTTAGGGCGGTGCGGGCAGCGCCCTTACTTGAACTCGAGAGCCTTCTTCCGCCAGTCATAAGCAAGGCCGACGCCAAGGATGGCGATGAAGAGCAACCCGTTGAGCAGTCCGAAGAGGGCGGTCTGGCCGAGCGACACGGCCCAGGGGTAGAGCAGCAGCGTTTCAACATCGAAGACGACGAAGAGCAGCGCGAAGACATAGTAGCCGACATGGAACTGGACGTTCGAGGGTCCTTCCGTCTCGACACCGCACTCGTAGGTATCGAGCTTGATCTTGTTCGGGTTGTTGGGCCGGATCTTGAACCGGCCGAGCACCATTGAGACGACGATGGCGACGGCCGGCAGGGAGATACCGACGGCCAGGAGCATGCCGATGTGTCCCCACTCGCCCAGCATTGCGGCCTCCCGATTGTGAAAGTCGTCGCGTGATGTGGGTGGAGTGTAGCAGGGTGGTGCGGTTGGTCAAAGTGGACAGACGGCGGCCAGCTGGCCCTCACCCCCGGCCCCTCTCCCGTCGGGACGGGAGAGGGGAGTACGCGGTGACCATGAGCATCAGCGTGTCGATCGGTCAGACAGTACTAAGGCGACTGATGTGGGTTAGTGAGATGAGTTGGCAGAGTGAATCCTCGGTCGGATGGTGGTTGTTGCGAGGCAACGACCATGACGACCGAGGACTTGCTCATTGTACTGTTCTGCGCGATCGAC
>JBFXAN010000240.1:0-7671 GCA_050184225.1 Dehalococcoidia bacterium
GAGTTTGCCGCCGTCAAATCATCGCTCGACACGGCCGGCGCATCGCTGGGCGTCCAGGTGAACATCCAGCGACGCGAGATCTTCGACGCGATGCACCGAGTGTAGCGGCAGTGGGCAGTCGGCAATCGGCAATGGAACACCGTACTCGCCATTGCCGATTGCCGACTGCCCATTGCCGGGAGCGCAACGACTCATGACCTTTGCCGATGAGGAGATCCTCGAAACGATCCGGATGGTGACGGTGGAGCGGCTTGACATCCGCACCGTCACGCTCGGCATCAACCTGCTTGATTGCGGGCATCCTGACATTGAGGTTGCAGCGGAGCGGGTCTACTCGAAGGTGACGCGGGCGGCGCGCGATCTGGTGCGTCATGCCGACGCCGTCGCGGCGGAATACGGCATCCCCATTGTGAACCGGCGCGTCTCGGTGACGCCGATCGCCTGGGTGGCAGCGGTGTCGGGCGAGGCCGACCCGACGCCGTTCGCCCGCGCTCTGGACCGTGCTGCCGCCGAGCTTGGCATCGACTTCGTCGGCGGCTATTCGGCGCTGGTGCATAAGGGCGCCTCGTCGAGCGACAGCCGTCTGATCGACTCCCTACCCGAAGCACTGGGGACGACGGCGAAGGTCTGCGGTTCGGTGAACGCGGCAACCAGCCGGGCGGGCATCAATATGGATGCGGTCCGTCAGTTGGGCGTGCAGATCCTGGCGCTCGCGCGGACCACCGCCGCGACGCAGGGGTCAGGCTGTGCCCGATTTGTCGTCTTTGCCAATGCGGTTGAGGACAACCCGTTCATGGCCGGGGCCTTTCACGGCGCGGGTGAGGCGGACGCCGTGCTCCATGTGGGCGTCAGCGGGCCGGGGGCGGTGCGGGCGGCGCTGGAGGCGCTCGGCGCCGGGGCCGGGCTGCAGCAGGTGGCGGAGGAGATCAAGCGGACGGCGTTCAAGGTAACGCGGGCCGGGGAGTTGATCGGCCGCGATGTCGCGCGGCGGTTGGGCGTGCCCTTTGGTGTGGTCGATCTTTCGCTCGCGCCAACACCGGCGGTGGGCGACAGCGTGGCGGCGATCCTCGAGTCGATCGGCGTGGAGATGGTGGGCGGCTGGGGGAGCACGGCGGCGCTGGCGCTGCTGACCGACGCGGTGAAGAAGGGCGGCGCGATGGCATCGGCGTCCGTCGGCGGGCTGTCGGGTGCGTTCATTCCGGTGAGCGAGGATGCGGGCATGGACGCGGCGGTAGCCTCCGGCGCGCTCAGCCTGGAGAAACTGGAAGCAATGACCTCGGTCTGCTCCGTCGGCCTCGACATGATCACGCTGCCGGGCGACGTGACGCCGGAGTTGGTCGCGGCGATCATCGCCGACACGCTGGCGATCGGGGTGATCAATCAGAAGACGACCGGCGCCCGGTTGGTGCCGGTGCCGGGCGCCGCGCCGGGGGACGTGGTCGAGTTTGGCGGGCTGCTCGGCCGGGGCACGGTGATGGATGTGAACCGGAGCAGCCCGGCGCGGTTGGTACATCGCGGCGGCCGGATTCCTGCACCACTGCTCAGCCTGCGTAACTGACGGCAGTAGTTCACCGCCAGGACACCAAGAGAACACAGAGAACTTGGCCCCTTGGTGTCTCGGTGGTGACTCGTCCTGGTATGATGCCCGCGTTCCGGCGAGACGATTCGGCGCGAGGGTGTGATGAAGCGACGCGACTTTCTTCGATACGGCGCGATGGGAATGGTGGCAGCCAGCTCATCGTCGGTGTTCGGTCCGCATCGAAGCCGTGCAATTTCGTCGTCTGAGTCAATCGTGCGCTGCGTGATCCATCCGGCGATCGGCGTCGCGCGGGTGGGCAACAGCCCGGATCAGTACTTTCTCGGGCCGGAGGTGCCGGGGCCACATCCACTCCCAGATGGTGGGTTCAAGGATCAGGCGGGGCGGCTGAAGCGACAAGCGGCGCGGTTCCGCGTCTATGGACTCGACGCCGATGGCCGCGTGGTCAGGGAACTGACGGCGGCCGATGCGGAGATCACCTGGCGCGTCCATCTCGCCAACAGCAAAGCGGCCTGGTTCAACTTTGAGACGGCCTTCGATATACCGGAAGCGACCGGACAGCCGGTGATGCCGGATTCGCCACCGGGCACGCCGCTGGTGGTACCGCGCCGCAATGCGGCGGTGACCGGCGCCGACCGTGCCGCGCTGACGATCGATCCGGGGGAGCGTGCCATTGCCGGGGCGAACACCAACGGCGATGGCGCCGATTCCCGCTATGCCTGTGACACCGGCCGATTCTTCAACACGCCGGTCTATTTGGGTGAGGTACGCACGGACGCGGCCGGACGATTGCTCGTGCTCGGCGGCAGGGGGGATTCCGCGCCGGTGATGGCGGGCGCCCGTGCCTCGACCTTTGCCAACAACGACGGCTGGCACGACGACACGGCGGACGGGCCGGTTGACGCCACCGTGCGGATTGGTGGCCGCGAGCTGGAGGCAGAGGGCGCCTGGGTGGTGGTCGCGCCGCCCAACTATGCGCCGGGCATCCAGTCGATCGTGACGATGTACGACCTGATGTTCGAGGTGGCGACACGGCTCGAACCGGAGCGGGCGCCGCGGCGGCCATCGTTCACCCGCCAGATCTATCCGCTACTGGCACGGCATGTCGATCACCAGTGGGTGAATGCCGGCTTCCTGCGTGACTTCGGCTGGGGCGCGCCGGGGAACTTCCTCGCACCGGACACGTTTGCTCTGCTTGCGAATGCGAGTGAATCGTCACGGACGCTCCGGACCCAGGTGTTCCAGCAGTTCCGTGATCCGGCCTATCTCCGGCAGGACTACGACAACCTGCCGCCGTACTACGGCGATGGGATCGCCCTGCCGCCGATCTCGCCGCGCCAATGGATGGCCGTGCTCTCGATCCAATACGGCTGGCTGCAACAATGGGCAAACGGCGACTTCGATGACGATTGGCCGGAGGGAGGGTTACAGTTCCCGTCGAGGCTCGAAGACCTCCCGATCGACGAGCAGCCGGCGGCGCTCGATCGGGCGGTGTTGGACGAGTGCCTAGGCGGGCCGTTCCATCCCGGATGCGAGATGACCTGGCCGATGCGGGTTGCCTCAATGTACGAGTCGCCGTTCCGACTGCGACGCAGACAAGGGGCTGAACCCGACTGGGGCGCGCATATGACATCGGCGATCGCGCTCGCGCCGAACGGACCCCTAAGTGGCAGCGGCCCGGGCGACATCACCCGCTGGATGGCGGTGCCGTGGCAGACAGATACATCGAGCTGCCGGTCCAACTATGTGCCGGGGGTCGATCTCTACCTGCCGACCTTCTGGCCGGCCCGCGTACCCAATCACATCCTCACGACGGCCAACTATCGGATCGTGCTCGATCAGGGCGCGGGTATGGCCGCGCGGGAGACGGCGTTCCGCGATCGGACCGAGTGGCTGCGGTCGTCGACAATACGCGGCCAGCAGGCGATCGACTTAATCAACGAATTCATCGGCGAGTGGAGCCGCTACGGGGTGGTTACGCAACAGGTTGGACCAGCGGACGCGGCGTTCCCAGACACATTCTGGGTCGAGACAGGATACGAAGGGAGCACTTCCTGACATCCGAACGCGAGCGGCGGTTTGATGTCGTGGTGATGGGGGGAGGTTCTGCCGGAGCGTCGACGGCGATTGCCCTGGCAAAATCCGGCGCGGTCGTGCTGCTCGTCGAGCGGCGGGCGGGATGCAGGGTCACGTTCGGCGAGAGTCTACCGCCCTCGGTTCGACCCTTGCTGCATCAACTCGGGATCTGGGACGCATTCCTCGCCACAGAACCACGACCCTGCTACGGCAATCGGTCGGCCTGGGGCGGTGACGGTCGCGTCGTCGCATACGACTTCATCCTCGATCGAAATGGCCACGGCTGGCACATCGACCGCGGAAGCTTCGAGGCGATGCTCCAAGCGGCGGCGGTGCGAGCGGGCGCCGGCCTGCTTCGTGGTACGCGCATCGACGAGATTGACAGAGATGCGGGTGGACAATGGCGCGTGCAACTCAGCGGGCCGGGGGGACAGTCCGTGGCGGCCGCGTCGTTTGTAGTGGACGCGAGCGGGCGTGCGGCGACGTTCGGGCGACGGCAGGGGTCGCGGCGACAACGATTCGACCGCCTCGTTGCGTCGACCGCGTTTCTCGATCGAGCCGGCGGTCGATCGTGTGAAGGCGTGACGTTGGTCGAGGCCGTACCGGAGGGGTGGTGGTATTCGGCGCCCGTGCCGGACGGCCGGCTCGCGGTTGCATTCTTCACCGATGCTGACCTGGAAGCCGCTCGTCTGGCGCGGACAGAGAATGGCTGGTGGAGCCTGCTGTCAGCGTCCCGCTCCACGCGGGAACGGATCGAGGAGTGCGGAACTCGACTGACGGAGACACCGCGCATCGTTGCAGCGGGAAGCAGCGTGCTGGGGCGAGTCACCGGAGATGGTTGGCTGGCTGTTGGTGATGCGGCGGCGACCCATGATCCGCTTTCGTCGCACGGGATCGGGGCGGCATTGGATGGCGGACTGCGTGCGGCGTCGGCGGTGCTGGCCCATCTCGACGGCGATGTGGATATGCTCACGCGGTATGCCGCTCAGCTATTCGAGGCGTATGCCCGGTATCTCTTGTTGTGGCGATCGTCGTATGCGGAGGAACGGCGCTGGCCGGACGCGCCGTTCTGGCGACGGCGGCACAACGTTGCCCAGAGTCGGGTTTTCACCCCTGCAACCATCGACGGGTAATGACTGACCAACTGTCCGACGAGGAGCAACTACAGTTTGCAGCGCGAATACTGCGCTGCGATGTGAAGAACCGCCGCCTCGACTGTACGCCACTTCGTCTTGAGCCTCCGTCGGGGGATTTCTCCTCGACTATGAGGCCGCCGCCACGCCGGCAGGATCGTTACGCTTCGCCGCATACCGCTCTGCCCAGTCGAACATTTCGGCGAGGACGTGGAGGATCGACTCGCGGGCGCGATAGCCGTGGCTCTCGTAGGGGAGGATGACGAGGCGGGCAGTGCCGCCGCTGCCTTGGATCGCCTGAAAGAGACGTTCGGATTGGATCGTGAAGGTGCCGGAGTTGTTGTCGATCTCGCCGTGGATGAGCAGGAGAGGACGGTCGATCTGGTCCGCGTAGGTAAAGGGTGAAACGCGAACGTACACATCCCGCGCCTCCCAGAAGGAGCGTCGCTCGGTTTGAAAGCCGAAGGGGGTCAGCGTGCGGTTATAGGCACCGCTGCGGGCGATGCCGGCAGCGAAGAGGTCCGAGTGAGCGAGGAGATTGGCGGTCATGAATCCGCCATAGGAGTGGCCGGAGGCGATCACCCGGTCGCGATCGATCACGCCCATCTCGTCAAGGGTATCGATCGCCGCTTTCGCGGAGGCGACGATCTGTTCGAGAAAGGTGTCGTTCATCGTCTCCGGATCGCCGACGACGGGCATCGTCGCGTCCATAAGGACGGCGTAGCCCTGCGTGAGAAACCAGAGCGGCGAGGCGCCGAGTAACCGGGTGAAGGTGTTATCCGAACCCCGCATCTGGCCGGCGGTCGCGGGATCGGAGTAGTCCATCGGGTAGGCCCAGATCACGACCGGCAGTCGCGGCCCCGTCTCGGGATCCCAGCCCGGTGGCAGATAGAGCGTGCCGGAGAGCGGCACACCGTCATCGCGGACGAAGCGCAGCAGTTCCTTCTTGACACCGGTGAATTGTGGGTGCGGGTCGCGGAAGTCGGTGAGCCAGCGCCGCTCGCCGGTGTCAAGGTCGAGCACGCTGTAGTTGGCGGGCTGCGTCCTGGTTTCGTAGCGGGTAATGATGCGGCGATGGGTGGGGTCCGCGAAGGCGACGAAGACCTCATAGCTCTCGTCGTCACACTGGAAGAGCCGATCCATCGCTCCGGTTTCAAGATCGAGACGATCGAGAAACGGGCGGTCACCCCGTTCGGTCGCGCCGCGGCCGGCGAGATACACCTGATCGCCGTCCTGGACCATCGTCCGCTCGCCATTCGGCATCGTTTGATAGACCGGGTTGCCGGGGTCGTTATAGGCGTCGTTGACGCTGAGGTCGAACAGCACCCGGCGGGATTCCACCGGCTCGGCCAGGTCGAGATGGGAGGTTGTGTGCCAGCGGCGATCACGGTCGTATTCGGCAAGGAAAACCAGATCTTCGCGGCCGGTCCAATCCCAGCCGGCGAAACGGTGGGTCACGCGCAGGACTTCACGCGGATCGGCGTCAAACGGCGCGCTGAGCGTGTAGATCGCGTCGCGGTGCGGTACCTTCACGGTGGGGTCGCCACCATCGAGCGCCTCGGACCAGAGCAAGGTAGCCGGCTTCTTCTCCTGCCAGACGACCGATCGGGGGCCGACCGGTACGCCCTGTCGCGGCACTTCGTCGGACACCGGCAGATCGGCAACGGTTGCGATCACGTTTCCGTCGCAGTCCCACACCTCGGTCAAGCGGGAGAAATAGGCGTAAGGTACGCGATAGGAGAAAGGTCGTTTGAGCCGCGTGACGAGCAGATACCGGCCATCCGGCGAGAATCGGGCCGAGAGAATCATCGCCGGCTTGCCGATCGGCGTGACCGCCCCGCTCGCGATATCGACCAGCGCGAGCTGTGTCGTGGCGAAGTGCTCGAAAAGTGCCTCATCCTGTTCGCTGTCGAGCAGGTCTTGAAAGGTGGCAACCTGGGAGCGTTTGCCGGCCGTCTCCTCGATCCGCGGTCCACCAGGCACGCGCGGCATTTCCGGCATGGAACCACGGTTCGAGGGAATCTGCCGAACGAGGAGCCGGCCGGTATCCTGCGCGGCTTCCAGGGGCGCGGCAGGCACATCGCGCAGGTCTGGTGCGATCAACGGGTTCCAACCGAATGCGCCGGTGAGCACATCGCTGACGCGCAGATCCGGGATCGGACGTGCGACACCGGTCTGGGCATCGACAACCCAGACCTCGATACCGTCCGGCAGATCGCGCGTGAACGCGAATAACCGGCTGTCGTGTGACCAGACGGGGGCGCTGATCATCGCGCCATCTGGTAGATCGACAGACAGGCGCGGCCCGCCATCGACGGGAACGATCGTGATGCCGGTAAAGCGGCTCGTTCGCTGCCGTCCGGAGATTGCCGGATCGATCCGCAGTCCACCGAGACGCAGGAAGGGACGGGCAAGCAGTTCGACGGGAGGGTAGGCCTCGTACTCGACGAGCAGCATCGTCTGTCGATCGGGACTGATCACTGCCGCCGGCGTGGGCGGCGTGTCAAAGATCCGGACGATATCTGCTGACGGCAATCGGTAGGGCACTCAGACCCCTCCTCATTGGTGTGGCAACACCCGGCCACTCTCGACCGGCGCGGCGCCATGCGAAGATGCAACTAATCGTATCTCTATGCTACACGCATGGCGCGTGATACCGCTGAATCCCGCCGCACGACCAACATAGAACGTACGCCTTTCGAGCAACACGACCTCATTCGTCCACGGTGCCGACGCGCAGGCGACGAGCGTGACATCGCGCGCAACGGTGGACCTCCGTGTTCGGTGCCTATGCGACACGGTCAGCGAGGCGGCCACCGTAGCGCAAGAAGCGGAGACTCCCACTACCGTCCACGATGAAGTCGAAGGTCGAGCCGGCGGACTCTCCCTCGATCAGGAGGAAGGTACAGATCGGAAGAGCACACG
>JBFXAN010000241.1:0-7579 GCA_050184225.1 Dehalococcoidia bacterium
GCTCAGCGAACGCATCCGACCATCGGTCCATCGTCCGCAACGGCAGCCTGCTCGACTCACTCGCCATAACGCGCCCTCAGTTTTGGGCGGCAGCATAGCGCAGACTGGGCGAAGTGGCACTGTAGGGAGGAGCCAGCCTGTTGAAAAAGTCCCTGAGAACCCTGCACCAGGGCTGGTCTGCCCGTCCCGGGCCACGTACCGTTGTCCGGTTTGAATCTGGCGATCCCGTCGTCCGGAGCGGGATCGCCAGCGCCACAGGGCTTTTCAACAGGCTGGAGGGCAAGCGAGCTGGCGGTCCCGACGGAGTGCGCCGGCAGTCGTTCAAGTTCAGACCGACGTCTCAGCAACCCGTCTGCGCAACGCTGTCTCATCCCGCGCGCTCGATCATGCGGTGCGAGCTGGCCGTGGCGCAGGCCCTGGGGATGGACAGCGGCGGGCACTCGTGTCGGCCCGCCGGCGCGGCGGACGCGCAATCGCGCGCCTGGTGCGAGCAGCGACGTTCTCGCACGTGACGCCCGCTGTGGCTGCCGCCCGGCCCTGGCCAGCGCACCGGGCCGGTCGCATCGTGACCGTCGGGCATCCGTTTCCCGGATGCCTTGGGTCATGCCAACGGCGCAGTCGTACCGACCGATGTCGCGACGGCGAGCGCCGGGCGGAGCCGAGCCCAGAGCGTAACCGCGGCGCGGGTCCGGTCTTCTTCGAAGCGAGCGAGCGCATCCCGGACCGCGGCGCCGAGTTCGCTCTGCCCAAAGACCAGCGCACAGAGATTGCACACCCCGATATGCTGGCGGGGGAACTGCACGGCGGGATGGTACCGGCGCACGAGTGCTTCCAGCTTCGCGAAGCCGTGCCGCGTGATGATCTGATACCACAGGGCGTGCTCCGCGCGGGCGCGGAGTTCGACCAGCGGCGTCTCCCGGGCATTGCCCAAGACCAGGTAGTCGTAGTCACCCCCGGTGGAACAGCACGGGTAGGTGGCGCCATCGGTCTGGATGAGCAGATCGCTCGTCACCGGACAGACCAGATTGGCGGCGCCAAAGTCCTCCACCAACAAGCGCGCCAGCGGGATGGTCGCCCCCCGACCGGTCGGTTGCACGGGACCGTCGCCGACCGTCACGGTGGGAAACTGATCCGGCCAGTCGCCCAGCAGCGCCCGCGCGCCTTGGGAGTCCCTGGTGACGGAACCGGCCACCAGCACGGTCAGCCCCAGATCCGCACCGGCGGCGATGCAGTGCTTGATCTGGTCTGGCGTAACCCATGGCTCATGGAAGGAGTCGTAGCTGATGCTCACAGTGCGCAGGCCATACCGCTGGAGCTCCGCGAGCCGTTCCCGCGCGAACGCCTGCGACTTGCACCAGACGGCGCTGGTGATCGTGGTGTGCCACATGCCCAGCGCATGGGCGGCCTTGGCGATGTCGCGCATCAGGCCATAGCGGACGAACGGCTCCCCGCCGGTGAAGCTGAGAAACGTGTCGGGGTTCATCGCATGGGCTTGCTGCACATAGGAGACGGCGTCGGCGAGCGCCATCGACGTCGCGCGCCAGGGGCCGGATTCGACGCAGCAGTAGGCGCACTGGAGGGGGCAGGTATCGGTGATCTGGAGGATCAGGTGGTTGAAGTTCATCGCGGCGCCTCCGCATCGGACTCAGAGCAGGCCACCGGACGGGAGCTGGATTTACCGGTTGAGCGTCCCGCCTAGGCCACCAGGGTCGAGCGTCGGGCCCTGTCCGGTCGGGCTCGGGCTCACGAGGCCCGTGTCGATCCAGCGGCTGTAGCTGGGGCCATCGCGGTAGATAAACACGCCAAGACCGCCGGTGCCGGCCGCCAAGCGCTGGCCGGCGGTGTCGTCTCCCGCGAGCCAGTCGAAGTCGTCGGAACTGGCCTCGATGCCGTGTCGCTGGCAGAAGGCAGCGATCGTGGCCACCAAGTCCTCACGAAGTTGTGGGTCGGTCGCGACCAGCTGCGGCAGGTCGTCGAGCGTAGCCATGGGCGGACTCCTTTCATCGGCTGAACAGATAACGGCAGGTGAGCGGAACGGCTCCCGCCGGTGGCCTCTGGCTAGGCATGCGCTGCTCGTCACGGCGGGGGCGGTGCCAGGCGACGGGCGACTGTGGGGATCGGCGTGGCCGGCACGGGCGAACAGCCACCGCAGGGTCGACCAAATCAGTGTCGTACTATCCGACATCTGAGTGGATCCACTGTCCGAACTGTACCAGTCGCGTCAATAATGTCTGTCACATATGCGACACAACCCGAGGGCAGGCCACGAAGCGGTCACAGCGGGCCGGACGAACGCGGCGCTCTGGCCGACGCCACAGCCCGCCGTGCGACCAACACGTATCTGGTATAATGATTAGTGATAATTCTCCTTATCTCAAGAGACGCCGAGCCAGGTGATGATGTGCTGAATCTGACTTCTCGGCACATCGCCGGAATAACGGCGCAAAAACTCTTGAGATAATGGGATGAGGCCCATCGATGACGCAAACCATGGCCGATGACATCGCTGAATTCTTGACTGAGCTGGCCCGCGAGGAGATCGCCGCAAAGACGATCGCCGCCTACCGTGCCGACCTCACTCACGTCGCGCGGTGGTTCACCGGCTCCACCGGTGAGGCCTTCGCCGCGGCCGCGGTGACGCCCACCGACCTCCGCGACTACCGGGCGCATCTCATCTCCGTCGAACGGCGTCAACCCGCCACGGTCAACCGGCGCCTGGCGGCGTTGCGCCGCTTCTTCCTGTGGGCGAAGGCGGCCGGCCGCTGCACCGAGGTCGTGACGGACGGCGTCAAAGGCGTGCCCGCCTCGCCCCGGTCCCCGAAGTCCTTGGAGAAGCGCGAGGTGGACCGGCTCGTGCGGATGGCGGAGCGGTCGGGCAAGAAACGTGACCTCGCCCTCCTCCACGTGCTGCGCCACACCGGCCTGCGCGTCGAGGAACTCTGCGACCTCCGGCTCGACGACATCGACCTCTCCGAGCGCAAGGGCCTGCTTACCGTGCGGCGCGGGAAGGGCGCCAAGTACCGCACCATTCCCCTCAATGCCGACGTGCGCCACGCCCTCGCCGTCTATCTCGTCGTGCGGCCGCGGACGGACGACGACCATCTCTTCATCGGCCAGCGGGGCCGAGGCCTCAGCGAGCAGGCGGTCTGGCATCTCGTCACGAAGTACGCTCGCCAGGCCGGCCTGGAGGACGTCTCGCCGCACACGCTCCGCCACACCTTCGGCAAGCAGCTGCTCGATGCGACCAAGGATCTCGTTGCCGTCGCCGCCCTCCTCGGCCACGAGAAGCTGGAGACGACCGCCATCTACACCCAGCCCTCGGAGCGGGATCTCGCCCGCGCCGTGGCGCTGCTGGAGCGAGAGGAGGTGAGCAACCAATGAAGCATTCCTCCTGGCGACGCGGGCCCTGGGCGTTGCGGCGGCCACAGTTGCAGCTGGATAACCTTACGCTCGTGCCGGCGAGCCTGCTGCCCCGCAAAGCGGACTACGAGGCGATCGCCGACCGGCTGCCCCGCGGTGAGGTGTTGCTCGTCTTGCCGCCAGCGGACTCGCCGGAACGGACGACGATGCAGCGGGTGGCGCAACTTTTCCGCGCCAAAGGCCGCCACGTCACCGTCCTCACCGAAGAACGGCTGGTCTCCATCGGCCAACGATAACGCCACCGCGACCACATAACGAGCCGGACCCGGGCGCACGGCTGCTTTCTACACTGAGTCCTGTCATGGTTGAGACCCTCGCCGGCTTCCAGGCCTATGTGCGCTTCGCGAGCATCGACCCGGCGCAGAACCGACTGCGCTTCTATGACCCGCGCTGGCAGCCGACGCTCTTCGGTGAGGGGGCGCTCGTGCGGGTGTGGGGGCGACAAGGGCAGCCTGGTACCATCCGGGCGACGGTTTATCCCGGCCGCAGCCAGGCACAGCAAGCAATTCACCGAGTCGTGCGCCGGCGCCTGCAGCATGGCTATCAGCTACTCGACTGGCAGTAAGGCGCTCGGTCGCTCACGCGAGGTCAATCAGTGGACGTGGCCCTCTTCGTCGTCCAGGCAGCGAGCCTCGTCGCCCTCATCATCTACGTGTATAAGACCTGGGAGATCGCGGCAGCGACCCGCGACGCAGCCCGCGCCTCGGCGACGGCGCTTGTGGAGATGCGTGAGGGGCGCGATCAGGAGATCGCCCCCTACGTGATTGCCTACTTTGACGTGTCCGAGGGGCGCCATATCATCCGATTCGTCGTTGAGAATATCGGCAAGAGCATGGCGCACGACGTCCGCATCGCCGTCGTGCCGCCCCTCCAGAGCACGGTCATTGAGGACATTGACCAGGTCGACTTCATCCGCGACGGTATTCCCTCGCTCGCGCCCCGCCAGGCCCTGCGCACCTTCATCGATACGACCTTCAACTATCTCAACCGGTCAGACCTTCCCCAGAGCTACCAGGTGGTGATCACGTATACCGGCGGGTTGCACACGGCGCCCAGAACTACGACCCAGCTTGCCGATCTAACTGTCTATCGAGGGGTGCGGGCATCACCGGAGAAGGGCCTCCATCAGCTCGTCCAAGAGGTCGAGCGGCTCCGTGATACCGTCGACGGCCTGCGTCGGACCATCGACATCATTGCGACGAAACTCGTCGTCCCCCGCCGGCGGCGCATACGCCGCCGCAGATCACCCGACCGGCCAGGTCGCTGAAACCGCGTCCGAGAACAGCCGGATATTGCCGTTATCCGGACGCGCACGGCGACGTGTAGTGAAGATGGATGCTCGCCGGCGCCGGTAGACAAAAGTCGTTATCGGACGCTGGATGGTGTGTCGCGGTCGTCAGGAGCGGGTTGAGTCGCTGTGCCCGTGGGATGCGCCAGTCGGTCGGCGATGAGCGCGAGCGCCGTCGGTCTGAGCAACTCGGCGACGGTGGTCCGCTCGCGGTCGGCCTATCGGGCCAGGCTGCCGTGGTGCCTGGGCGTAATCTCGACGCGTACGGGCTCCGGACCGCCGACATCAACCAGGACCGTCCGGTATGTGTGGGCAGTCTGGCGGCGCGGGGAGCGCTTGTTCATACAGATGATTATATCAGCGAAGTAAAGCCGAGCGGACAGAAGTGGCTCTGGCGACGGCGTCAGGGAATCGGCGTTATCGGACCCCGGCGTCGGCTGGAGGCGTGACTGCTTTATACTCACCATGCTCAGCCAGAGAGCTGGTCTGGACAGCCGGAGATGTACCATGACTTCAATGTATGGATTCTAGCCCGGACGCGTAAAAGCGGTCAGTCGAGGGTGAGCGTGAGCCGAGAGATACGCCCGACTAAACGAGCAGTCAAGGAGTCCTCTGTAGACGTGCGCGAGGCGGATGCCGACAATCCGGTCATGACGCTGTCCGACGACGTGGTCACCCTCCGCCCTTGGTCGAGAGATGACGCCGGGTTCATGGCGGAAGCATACGCCGACCCAGCGATCCGACGCTATAACGGGGTCCTCGACCGGCTAGGACGCCCGACTCCGCCGCTCTCGATCATGGACGCTGAGGCCGTCATCGACGAATTCGCGTTGAACTGGCGGGCGTTTGCTACGACTGGCACACCATCTGGTGTTGCATTCGCAATCATGGACGCGAGGTCTGGCGACCTGGTCGGCTGCTGTGGCGTCGACGACTGGTCTAAAGCGGACGTAGCGCAGTTCGGTTACTGGATCGCAGCAAGCGCGAGAGGACGCGGTTGCGCGACTCGGGCGGTGATCCTACTCACGCGCTGGTTGTTCGAGCTTGGCGCAGCTCGCGTCTTTTTGACGATCGTTGCGGAGAATGAAGAGTCAGTCGCGGTGGCCCGCCGAGCGGGGTTTGTGTATGAGGGAACGATGCGCTCACACGGCGTTTGGCAGGGCCGGCGCTGCGACGTGATGTGGTTCGCTGCGCTGCCGCTTGAGTGGACAATGCGCGGGCCAGATGAACAAACGTGATGCGAGGGGCCAACGTGCCGACCAGAAATGTCAACCGACGGCTGATCCCGAGCCGCCGATCCTTTGGGACGTGAGGGGCAGGTAAGCGGCGTTATCGGAACCAGCTTCAAGAGAGTTAGGGCAGCACGGCGGGGTCAGCGCGCATGATGACATGCGTCTCGGTTCGCTCGACCTCGTGGAAGCCGAGGCGTTCGTACAGGCGGCGCGCGGGGTTCACGTGCAGGACACGGAGGCTGACCGGCAGGCCCTCGTGGTGCGCGCTGGTCAGGATATCGCCGATGATGCTGGTGCCCAGCCCACGGCCTTGGTACGAGGGTTCGATTTCGATGCTGTTGAGGAACACGTCGCTGAGGCGCCGTTCCACGCGGAGCACGCCAATGTCGCGGCCGTCGACAACGATGATGCAGCGGGTCGTTGGGTCGAAGCCCTCGCGGAACAGGCGAGCCTGCAGCGCCGCATCCCAACCCCACGTCTGCTCGACATACGGCCGCATGGCGGCGACGTGCAGGCCGTAGAGAAAGTCGTAGTCGTCGTCAGTTGCCGGCCGGAATGCGTAGCCGCTCCGCCGCTCGTGTTCGGTCATATCGCCATAAGTATAGCATGCGAACTATTCGCATGACGCAGAACCCGTCATTGGCGACATGATCGCCGGCCGGTCACGGTTTGCGCCCAGTCAGGGCAACGAATCCGGCCGAGTGGGCGCTCGGTCCGCCCACCACGCGGTCGATGACGGCCAGGCCGGCGGTGGTGAAGACCCGCTCGAACTCGTCGGGCTCGTAGAAGGCGTACCATCGGCGGCCGGCAACGCCTTCCTGTTCCGCCACGAACCCTTCAAACGAACCCCGCTCGGCGGCCGCGGCGAAGACGCCACCCGGACGCAGCACGCGCACCACTTCGCGCACGGCATGGCCGGCTTCCCCCTTGGGCAGATGATGGATGCTGCCCACCGCCACGACGGCGTCGACCGAGCCATCCGCCAGGGGCAGCGCGTGCATCTCACCCTGCAGCAGTCGGCCGACGAGGGGCAGGAGCGACCGAGCGATGCGCAGCATCTCGACGCTGATGTCCAGGCCGAGGAGCCGCAAACCGCGTGCCGCCAGCGGCGGCGCATCCAGCCCGGTCCCGCACCCGAGGTCAAGCACGAGACTGCCGGGCGCCAGGTAGGAGGCGAAGCGGTCGTAGGAGTCCGCCCGCGAGACAGCACGCACTTCATCAAGGTGCGCCTCGTGCCACGAGCGTGCGTCCGTCTCGTAGGATTGCGCCGTGATCACCACGGGGTCCGGCGGTGGGGAAGTCAATGCGGCCCCTCAACAGCGGTTGGTTCCTAAGTATGGCGACTCCACTGGCCACCAGCAAGCGGAACGCCGCCCATTGGCCGTTCTGCGGCGTGCGAGTTAGGAAAACGGCGTCATGGGACCTCGCTTCATAACTGCTCGCGCCGGTGCGATGGCCAGCCTTGCGCTATCCAGGCACTCGAACGGACGGGGATGTGCTGCGGGACGGGCAACTAGTGGGTCAGTTGGCACGGGCATTGCCGTTACAGGTACAGGCCGGTGAACGACGGTATGGGCGGCGGAGGGGGCGAGGAGTGCAAGCGCCGGACCCGCCCAGCCGATGCCGCCGCTCGCGGGCA
>JBFXAN010000242.1:0-7525 GCA_050184225.1 Dehalococcoidia bacterium
ATTTCTCGTCCTCCGCTGTCATCTCGCGTCCGTTGTCCGGTGCGACATTGTGGAAGCGGACGCCCGGTGGCAGCGTGAAGCGGTAGGTCATCTCGTCCGGATGCTCGCGACTGGTGGCGAGGTCGTTGACGATCTCGTACTTGGGCGGCGGGAACATGTTGCGCTTGAGCAGCCCGTTGCCGACCGGCGCGGTGAAGGTGGTCGTCCAGATCGTGGCATGGGGGTCCATGCTGCCGTAGGTGGCGGGCGAGGGCACCCCGTTCAGGTGCAAGGTGCCGCCCTGTTTCGCCTCGTTCGCCGACGCCTGCACGGTGCCGGAGGTCGCCGGCGTTGATTCCGAATCCGCCTGTTCCTGGCTACTATCCCTACATGCAGCGAGCATCGCAACCGTGAGACTGCCCCCGGTTGCGCCGAACAACTGCAGTCCCTTCCTGCGTGACAGTCGCCGTTTCCGCCATCCAACTCGAGCGTTCTGGTCCATGCTTGTTCACCCTCGCATATCACCCGGCCCGTAGCCCGCATACGAACATTTCGTCAGATGTAGACCTGACTCTGTGCGCATGACGGCACCTCGCCAAGAGGCAAGGGGATCGATCTGAGTATCGAAAGGGACATCCACCGGACCCCTGTTCGGTGGCCCATTTGGCTCCCAGGTTGATCTGATCGACCCTATTCGGATCGCCAGATCGTGGGCAGGCTGGGCAGGGGGGAAGGACCCCTGCATGGAAGGTGACTGCGCCTGGGTATGGCCGTCCCGGGCGCCGTGAGCAAGGCCGGAGGTGGCTCATGGCGAGAGATCCGCTGCACACAAAGCTGTGCGATATGTTTGGGCTGGAGTTTCCGATCGTGGCCTTCACGCACTGCAAAGATGTGGCGGTCGCGGTCACCAACGCGGGCGGCCTCGGTATCCTCGGCGAAGGCGGCCGCTCGCCGGACGAGATCGCGGCCGACGTGAAATGGATCCGCGACCGGGTCGGCAGCCGTCCGTTCGGCGTGGATCTGCTGATTCCCGCCTCCGTGCCGCAGAGCGGCGGCCGCCAGGACCTCGCCGGGCAGATCCCAGAAGACTACCAGCATTTCGTCCGGCGGATAAAGGAAGACAACAGCATCCCCGACCCCAAGGATCCGGACGGACGGCGGCTGACGGGCGCGATCCAAACACAGGACTACGCGCGCAAGCAACTGGATGTTGTCCTGGACGAACGTGTACCAGCCTTCGCCTCGGCCCTCGGCAATCCGGCCTTCATGCTGGAGGCAGCACATGCCCGTGGCATGAAGGTGTTCGGACTGATCGGCAAGGTGCGCCAGGCGCGTCGCGAGATCGAGGCCGGCGTCGATGTAATCGTCGCTCAGGGCACGGACGCAGGCGGACATACCGGACCGATCGGCACCTTTACGCTTGTGCCGCAGGTGGCAGCGATTGCGGGCGACACGCCGATCGTGGCGGCCGGCGGCGTCGGTACCGGACGGCATCTGGCAGCGGCGCTCTGCCTTGGTGCGGTCGGCGTCTGGACGGGCACGATCTGGCTGACGGCGCGGGAGTCGGACACGGACATGGTAATCAAGGAGAAGATCCTGGCTGCCACCGAGGACGACACAACCATCTCGCGGTGTATGTCTGGCAAGCCGATCCGCCAGCTAAAGACGGCCTGGACGGAAGCCTGGGAGCGCCCCGACGCGCCGACGCCATTGCCCATGCCGCTCCAGGGCATCCTCGCCGGTCCCGTGCTGCAAGCGGTGACCGACTACAAGATCGAGCCATTCATGGGCAGCCCGGCCGGCCAGGTGATCGGTACGATCACCGAACTGAAGCCAGCGCGCGAGATCGTGTTCGATATCGTCGAAGAGGCGCGGGACGTGCTCGAGAGCGTACTCGGCGAGCCGGCCGAGGCCTCCGTCCGGTGACTATCGACTTCAAGTTAGGTTTCCACCTGCCTGTCGCCGGCTGTCACGTTCAAACGACAGCCGGCGACCGAACTCTCGTCGCGAGGTTCGGTCTGATGAGTGAGCCGCTGCCCACGGTCTGGGGGTTCGACCCGGCTATGGCCGGCCGGTGTGCCGAGTGCGATGGAGGCGGCGCCCAGATCGGCGCTACGGTCGGCAGTCGCGACGATTTCGCCGGCACGCTGACTGGCGAATACTTCGACCACGGCGACCCACCATGGCGCTGGTATCTGATGAAGGACTTGACCCGAAGCCCGCACGGCTTTGCGGAGGACGGGGTTTGGTGTGAATCAGGCTTTCTCTTTGTGATGGAGTAGCGCGCCATCCCTCGCATTTCGCGGATGGCGGGCGATCGTGCGAGCGTGACCATGCGAATCGTGATCTGTGCCAAGGAAGTCCTGGACCCGGATGCCGTCAACGCCTACGCCGTTGCCGGACGGCTGCGCGTGGGCGACGACAGCCGCACGCTGATCAGCGGCGGTGTCCCGGTGCTGATGAACGCCTACGACGAGCAGGGGATCGAGGCGGCGCTGCGACTGCGCGACTCGGGCGCTGAGTGCAACATCGTCGTGGTCACCGCCGGTACGGCGTCGGCGTCGTTTGTGCGACGGGCGGCGTCACTCGGCGTCGACGAAATCATCGTGATCCCGACCGCAGACGCGTCGCTCGATACACTGGCGCTCGGCACGGTCCTGAGCCGTTACATCGAGCAGAGCGGCGGTGCCGACCTCGTGCTCTGCGGCCGGCAGGCATCGGACGACGACCAAGGGGTGGTGCCGGCGGTGATCGGCGAGCGGCTGGGACTGCCGGTGATCCCGATGGCGCGCGACGTACGGCTGGCCGACACCGACGAGGGTGGGGTGATCGAGGTGACGCGGGTCACGCCGGACGGCGACGAAGAGGTGATGTGCGCGCTGCCGGCGGTTGTAACCGTGAGTAACGAACTGGGCTCTCCTCGCTATCCGAGCGGCGCGGCGATGATGGCCGCCCGCCGCAAGCAACCGGTGACGGTGCCGCCGGCCGACCTTGGCCTGGACAACGGGCAACTTGTTCCGCGCGTGACGCTGCGGCGGATGTTCGTCCCGCAGGTGCAGGGCAACTGCGAGTTCCTCGACGGCGAGACGCCGCGGGAGCAGGCGGCACACCTGCTGGCGCGTCTCCGCACCGACGGTCTGGTTCCCGCCTGATCGCTCCGCGGACGGTTTGAGTGAGTGCGGCGACCAGAGCGGTGCGTCGAGAAGGAATTGGACAGCGATGAATGGACCCGTGGTCGTGTGCAGTTGGGGGACGGGAGCGGCCGGCAAGGGCGCCGAAGAGATACTCACCCTGGGACGGCATGCCGCTCGGTCACTCGGCACGGACCTTGCCTGGCTCGTGCTCGGCCCGCTGCCCGAGGCCGCCCAGACGCACGGTGCTCGGTACGGAGTCGCGCGGATCGATGCGATTCCTGACCCGGCTCTCGGTGGCGTCGAGGCCGGACCGGACCGGCTGGTCGAGGCGCTGACCGAGTATTGCGTACAGGAATTGCCGGAGGTGGTGCTCGTCAGTCAGACGCAGGATGCCCGCCTGGTTGCGGCCCGGCTGGCGGCACGCTTGCAGACCGGCGTTGTGATGAACGCCATCGCGCTGGCGCTGGGCGAGGACGGGGCGGTCGAAGCAACAGCGGGCGCCTACGGCGGTGACACGCGCGCCGTCTATGCGTTCGACGATGCCCGTCCCTGCATCGTCGGCGTAACGCCGGGCGCGGTCGATCCGGAATCTCTGGCCGGTCCAGCAGCGATACCGCCGGTGCGCGAGGTGCCGGTCGATCTGAGCGATGTGACCGAACGGGTGATGGTGCTGGAGCACACGGCGGCCGCGGGCCCACGATTGGAAGATGCCAGGGTCATCGTGGCGGGGGGCCGGGGCCTAGGAGAAGCCGAGAACTTCGCCCTGGTCGAGCAGTTTGCCTCATTGCTTGGCGGGTTGCCCGCCGCGTCGCGGGCGATCGTCGACGATGGCTGGGTGGGGCCAGCGTTGCAGGTGGGGCTGACCGGCAAGATCACGAAGCCGGAGTTGTACGTCGCGGTCGGTATCTCCGGCGCTAGCCAGCACATGGCCGGCTGCTCGGCGGCCAAGGCGATCGTCGCAATCAATCGCGATGAGAACGCCGCCATCTTCCGCTACGCGCGCTACGGTATTGTCGGCGACTCGAAGGACGTGCTCTCCGCGCTCATCGATGCCATCGAAGCGACCGCCGTAGTGCAACGTGCGGGTTGAGCCGGCGGGCGGCGATCTGTGGATCGCGGAAGGAGCGGGTCGAGCCGGGGCATTGATCGACCTGCACGCCCACACCCGGCATAAATCGATGGACAGCGGCCTGGCCCCGGACATGCTCGCGGAGCGGATCACGGCGCTGGGATTATCCGCGATCTGCATCACCGAGCACAATAACATCTGGACGAGAGCGGAGGCGGCCGCGCTGGCGGAGCGGTGGGAGCTACCGGTGCTGCGCGGCATGGAGATCAGCACGGACGCGGGGCATGTGCTCGTCTTCGGCGTGGCGGGCTACACGCTGGAGATGTGGAACGTTGAGCGGCTGCGCCGGATCGCCGAGTCCGAAGGCGGTGTAATGGTGCTCGCCCACCCAAACCGCAACGCTGGCTTCGGCCGTCCCTGGTCGGACGCGCCCGATCTCTTCGAAGCATTCGAGGGCGCCAACGGCGACGACCACAACCGCAGCTCCGCCTATGTGCTCGACCTCGCCCGCTCGCTGGGACTGCCCAGCACCGGCGGCAGCGACGCCCACAGCGCCCCCGCCGTCGGCCGCTGCGCAACGCTCTTCGACCAGGGAATCACCACCGAGGCGCAGCTCATCGACGCGCTCCGTACCGGCGCCTGCCGTCCGGTCGACATGATCGCCGTCGACGGCCCTCGAACCGTCCACGGCTGGCTCGCGGAGTGATCGGCGGGTCAGTCCGCGTTGCCCACTCCGCCGCTCGCAGCAATGGCTAAGACGTTACTCTTGTGGCGAGCTGGAAGATAGAACGGGCATCGGGGCGATGCCGCGCGGATCGAGTGCTGACACGTGGTCGCGGTCCGAGGGTGTGTGCGACGATGGCTTCGCTGTTCCAGCATCCGTATTGCCGGTTGGAGTTGCCCGCCCTGACCCGGCGGCGCCAGATGCAGTGAAGGGATGGGGCGATGGTGGAGCAGCACCCTGACGCCGCACACAACCTGCGGGTGTCGCCTTTTGGCAGGCGCGGGTATGCCGACGAATATCAGCGCGGGCGGCCGCCGGTGCCGGACGCCGTGCTGGCGCTGTTGTGCCAATATGCGCGCGTGGAGCGCCCGCGCCTGGTGATTGACCTGGGCTGCGGCACCGGCCTGTCCACGCTCCCCTGGCTGACGGTTGCGGATCGGGTGGTCGGCGTTGAGGCGGAACCGGCCATGCTGGCCGTCGCGCGGTCGCAGGCCGCGGCGGTGGACTGGCGCGAGGGGCGCGCGCACCAGACCGGCCTGCCCGCCGCGTGCGCCGATGTGGTGACGTGCGTGCAGGCCTTCCACTGGATGGACCCGACGGTGACGCTCCCGGAGATCGGGCGGCTCTTGCAGCCGGGCGGCGTCTTCGCCGCGATCGACTATGACGGTCCGCCAAGCGTGGACTGGGAACTCGAACGGGCGGCGGCCACCTTCGTGGCGGAGGTGCTGCGGCGCGGCCGGGAACGCGGGGTGAGCCGACCAGACTGGCGCTTCTGGCCCAAGGAGGGCCATCTGGACAGGTTGCGCCAGAGCGGCTACTTCGGATACGTGAGGGAAGTGGTGATGCATGGCGAAATGGTGCGCGATGCAGATTGGTTCGTGAATGGCACCATCAACAACGGCTTGGACGGCCTCGAACCGTTCCGCGCTGCCGGCCTGTCCGATGAGGACCTGGGCGTGCCCGCGTACCGGGCGCTCGTGGAGCGCGTGGTCGGTGCGGGCCGGCGCTGCTTTCTGGGGTTCCGCATCCGGTTCGGGGTCACGTGCCCGTAGAGGTCATCCGTGCCCCCGGCTCGGGAGACACCGCGCGTGTGGCACCTGGGAGCAGGTCCTCACCGCTCAGTGGGCGCCGGTCGGAAGGGACGCGCTCTAACTTGGCAAAGAGACGCGAGTTCCGCCGGCGCTTTGGCAGGTTAGGGCGCGTCCGCTCAGACCGGCCTGCCTCCGCGACCGTCCGGCGCGGTCTGGTCGATCCATGCGTACTTGTAGTTGCCCAGGCCGATGCCGTTGTGGCAGTTATGCGTCGACATCACCATGCCGTGCAGCCAGGGCTGATCGACCTCGATCCCGCCGATCCAGGCGAACCACAAGTAATCGACCTGGTCGACGACCCTCTCAGTCATCTGCCGGGCGAGCCGGACGCCTTCTTCAGGGTCGGTTGTCACTGACCACTGGTTCAGCAGGTTGTCGAGCGTCGGGTCAGAGAGGCTGCCGTAGTTGCGGGGCGAGTCGGTCAGCATAGCGGGCGCCACGAGTGAGTCCAGCGTGTAGCTCTGTGAGAGTGCACTCGCGGACGGGAAGAGCATGTCCGGAAAGGATTTGTTCACCTGATCCTGTGTGAGCACCTGAGAGTCGCGCACGACCAGCGTCGCGTCGACGATACCCGCCTGCTTCCAGTTGAAGATGACGGTGTCCAAGGCACCTTGCCATGCCGTCGGCAGGTTCGGTCCCTGGTAGACCTGGAGCTTGAGTGGCTCACGGTGCCCGGCGGCTTCCAGCAACTGCTTTGCCTGCTTCGGATCGTACTGAGCGTTCGCGCCGTAGTTCGTGAGCGACGGTGGCACTTCGTAGCCGGAGAAGTCGAACGGGATCGGGGCGGCGCCGACGACGCCGGTTTTGTCCATACCGCCGCTCCAGACCTGCTCGCGATTGATCGACATCGAGAGTGCCCGGCGCACGCGGATGTCCTGGAAGAGTTGGTTCTTGTACTGGAAGTACATGCCAAGAGGGCAGCAGGACCAGTAGGCGTTGGTCATCACGATCGCATTCGGGACCCGTTGCAGCTCCTCCCGTACGAGCGCAGTGTCCAATCCGCAGCCCGGTTGGAACTGATCGACCTTGCCGCCGAAGAAGGCTTCCTTGGCAGTGACATTGTTGGCAAAGTACTGGCGTGTCAGCTTGTCCGCCAGGGGCAACGGGCTCTGCCCGTACTTCTCCGGTTTGTAGGGTGGTAGCTGCCAGTAGGCAGCGTGCCGGACGAAGTCGGCCCGGTTCTGGTACTCACTGAACTCCAGCTGGAACGGCCCAGTGCCGACCGGCTTCTGCTTGAACTGATCCTGGTTGGCGAAGGCTTCCGGGGCGAATACCAGAAGATGCGGCGAGGCGAGCGTGCCGGGGAAGGTCAGTTGCGGCTGCTTCAGGTCAAAGCGCACCGTCGTCGCATCCGGCGCCGAGATCTTGGCGACATTGCGCAATACCGAGCGGTTGACGCTGGTGTCCATATGCCGCTCGAAGGAGAAGACGACATCGTCGGCGGTGAGCAGCCGGCCGTTGACCGGTGGCAGGTTGTGGAACGTGGCGTTTTCGGGAATCTTGAAGGTCCAGCTCGTGTAATCGGCGC
>JBFXAN010000243.1:0-7467 GCA_050184225.1 Dehalococcoidia bacterium
CACGGCCGAGGTGCTTGGCAATGAAATGGGACTGACGCGCGAGGAACTGGCGGCGTTGATGGGGGCGCGGGTGATCTGACGGACCCCTCCCCCGACCCCTCCCCTCGCTGACGCGCGGAGTGGGGAGCCGGATCAACCGACGATTGACAGTATCGCGTCTGGATGTCCGCGAGAGGCGGTCACGATCAACTATCGTCACTCAGTAGTCCCCGCTCCAAGGCGTTGGGGCGGGTCGGGGGTGGGGTCCGAGATGAATCAACACGAGCCGTTGCCACTGACTGGGATTCGGGTGGCTGACTTCAGCTGGTTTGGTGCGGGGCCGATCGCCGGGGAGGTGTTTGCCAACCTCGGGGCCGAGGTGATTCGGGTTGAGTCCGAATCGCATATGGATGGCCTGCGGAAGGGTCAGCCGGTGCCGCCGGGAGCGGAGGGGCCGAACGTCTCCGGCTACTTCAACAATTTCAATGCGGGGAAGCTCTCCTTCACGCTCAACCTCAGCCTGCCGGAGGCGCGGACCGTCGCGCTCGATCTCCTGGCGAAGTCGGACGTGATGATCGAGAATTACACGCCGCGCGTGATCGAGAAGTGGGGTTTGACTTATGACGAGGTGGTGAAGGTCAACCCGCGGATTATCTACGCGAACATGCCGATGCAAGGGACATGGGGACCCCATCGTGACTTCCTCGGGTTCGGCGGTGTGCTGGCGCCGGTGACGGGTTTCACCTATCTGGCCGGCTGGCCGGACCGGACGCCGATCGGCGTGGGCACGAACTACCCGGACTATGTGATCAACCCCGGTCACTGTGTCGTCGCCGTGCTGGCGGCGCTGCGGTACCGGGAACGGACCGGGAAGGGGCAGCGGATCGAACTGGCGCAGGTCGAGTCGACTGTTTCGGCGCTCGGCCCGGCGGTGATGGAGTATGCCGTCAATGGGCGTGTGCCGGAGCGGAATGGGAACCGGATTGCCTATGCCGCGCCGCATGGCGTGTTTCCGTGTTTGCCGCGCGAGCAGCAGGGCAACCTGACGGCCCGGCAACAGACGTCGGCAGGCGGCAGCAACGGCCGAATGATGGAGGACCGCTGGGTCGCGATCACCGTCTTCCATGACGACCAGTGGGAGGCGCTGAAGGATGTCATGGGGCGTCCGGCCTGGGCCGATAGCGAGGAGTTCGCGACGCTGCTCGGCCGCAAGGCAGCTGAGGATGCGCTGGAAGAGCACATCGCTCAGTGGACGCGGACGCTATCGCCGGAGGAGGCAATGCGATTGCTCCAGGCGCGCGGTGTGCCGGCGGGGGTGGTCCAGACCGCCGAGGATGTGCTCGATCACGACGAGCACCTGAAGGCGCGGGAGTATTACGTCTATCTCGACCACCCGGAGGCGGGGCGCAATGCCTACGACGGCCCGCAGTTCCGGCTATCGGAAACACCAGCGAAGCTACAGGACCGAGCGCCGCTGCTCGGAGAGCACAACGACTTCGTCCTCCGCGAGGTGCTCGGCTATGACGACGACCGCATCGCCGAGTTGCTGGTGAACCAGGTGGTGTACTAGAGAGCTGTTAGCTGTTAATCATTAGCCGTTAGCCGTTAGGATGCATCAGCGGTTTCGGACGAAATATCGAGCCAAGGGGCAACGACTAATGGCTAATGGCTAATGGTGGTGATTTGATGGTTTCGATCAAGGGTCGCGCAGCGATTACTGGTCTTGGCATCACGGACATGGGGCGGATCTACGGCCATGACGCGAACTGGTTTGCGGCGGAGGCGATCACGTCCGCGATCGAGGACGCTGGGCTGACGAAGGGGGATATTGACGGGTTGCTCGTGAATCCGGGCATCGGTCAGGCGGGGGCGATCGGGTTACCGCTGGCAAACACGCTCGGGTTCAATCAGCTGCGACTGCTCAACCATATGAACGCCGCCGGGTCGACCGTTGCACAGATGGTGCAGTATGCGTCATTCGCGGTGACGCAGGGGCTGGCGAACCATGTCGTGTGCGTCTTTGCCGACGCGCCGCTGCAGGCGCCGGGATCCTCCGGGGCGGCGTATGCGCGACCGAGCGCGCCGAAGGGAATGGCGTCGCTACCGGCGGCGTACGGGCTGTTCAGCGTCAACGCGCAGTATGCGCTGGCGGCGCGGCGGCACATGGAGCTGTACGGCACGACCAACGATCAGCTCGGCGCGATCGCGGTGAGCACGCGCGCCTGGGCGACGATGAACCCACGGGCGCAGATGCGGGAGGCGATCGACCTGGAGGACTATCACAACTCCCGCTGGATCATGGAGCCGTTCCACCTGCTCGATTGCTGCCTCGTGTCGAATGGGGCGGTGGCGGTTGTGGTCAGCGCGGCGGAGCGGGCGAAGGATATGCGGCAGCCGCCCGCCTATGTTTGGGGAATGGGACAGGGACACCACGCGACCGTGAACCGGCGCGGTTGGGATCCGGATGTGACGAGCGCGGCAAGCATCGCGAAGGAGTCGGCGTTCCGGATGGCCGAGATCGAGCTTGGCGACATCGACATCTGCGAGCTCTACGACTGCTATACGTATACGGTGCTCGTGACATTGGAGGATTACGGCTTCTGCAAAAAGGGCGAGGGCGGACCCTTTGTCGCCGATGGGAAGCTCGGGCCGGGCGGGTCGCTGCCGACGAATACCGGTGGTGGGCAGTTGTCCGGCTACTACATGTGGGGGATGACGCCACTCTCTGAGGGTGTGATTCAGACGCGCGGTCAGGCCGGCGAGCGGCAGGTGCCGAAGCATGACTTCGTCCTTGTCACCGGCAACGGCGGGATTCTCAACTATCACGGCTGCCTGATCCTCAGCCCGCACGCGGTGAGCGCATGACGACGAATCCCACACCACCGATACCCGTGGCCGACGACGCGTCGGCGCCGTTCTTCGCAGGCGCCGCCGCCGGCAGGCTGATGCTGATGCGCTGTGTCGCCTGCGGCACGCATCGTTATCCAGCACGCGACCGCTGCGATGTCTGCTGGTCAACGGAGACGGAATGGGTGGAGGCGAGCGGCCGCGCGAGCTTGCACTCGTGGGTCGTTTTCCATCAGGTGTATCATCTCGCATTTGCCGATCGGGTTCCGTATAACGTTGCTGTTGTGGAACTTGAAGAAGGGCCAAGAATTACAACGAATGTGATCGATTGTGAATTGGACGACTTGAAGGCGGGAATGGCATTGATCGTTATGTTCGAGGAAATCGCCGAAGGCATGGCGATGGCCAAGTTTCGACCGACTTGATGATGGCTGGTTAACAACAGTTGTCTGTCAACCCGTACTTTAGTCCGCCTGTGTTCAGTCTCTTGTCGGGCCAACCGATAGGGGCTTTCGGTGTACTGTAGATCTGGCAGAGAATGATTCTCAGGTGGTCTGGCAGTCAAACGGCGCCGGCCGGGAGGTCAAGACGATGGCAGCGACCCGTGCCCAAGAGCGGGAGCAGGGCGCCCAGACGGATTCGCGCGCGATCATCGATGCGCAGCGCGTGGTGAAGACCTATGACACGGGCGAGGTGAAGGTCCAGGCATTGCGCGGCGTCTCCTTGCAGGTTCCGCGCGGCGAGATGGTGGCGATTATGGGACCGTCCGGCTGCGGCAAGACCACCCTGCTCAACTGCCTCAGCGGTCTGGATACGATCGACGCCGGCACGATCCTGATCGACGGGACCGACATCAACACGCTCAACGACAATGCCAAGACGACGTATCGCGCCCGGAACATGGGCTTCGTCTTCCAGTTCTACAACCTGCTGCCCGTGCTCTCCGCAGTCGAGAACGTCGAACTGCCCCTGGTCGTGTCGGGGATTGCCGGCAAGGAGGCGCGGCAGCGCGCGCTGGCGGCATTGGAGCAGGTGGGATTGAAGGAATGGGCGGGACATCGCCCGGCCCAGCTGTCGGGCGGGCAACGGCAGCGGGTGACGATCGCCCGCGCCCTCGTCAACGACCCGGCGATCGTCTGGGCGGACGAGCCGACCGGGGATCTGGACTCGACCACCGCCGACGAGATCATGCAGTTGCTGCACGACCTGAACGCGCGCAACCAGCAGACGTTCGTGATCGTCACCCACGACCCCGGCATCGGCGCCCGTTGCCACCGGATCGTCCGAATGAAGGACGGTGAAATTGTTGGCGAGGAACGGACCGCCGCGGTGTAGCGCTGTCACAGCCACGCACGTCACGCGCCACGCCGTGCGGCCCAAGTCGCGGGCGTGGCGGTTTGTTGTCCGCGGCAGCGCATGAGGACGGACTGCGATGAACGAGCTCTTTGGCATCTCGACGACGACGATCATGCTGTGGCTCTTGGCGCTGCTGGCGATCTGCCTGCTGATCATCGGCATCATCGCGATCACGAACCCGACGATGGTGCGGATGGGGATGCGGAACATTCCCCGCCGGAAGGCGGAGTCAATTCTCGTCGTGCTGGGCCTGATGCTGGCGACGCTGATCATCACGGCGGCCTTTACTACCGGCGACTCGATCGACTACAGCATCACCCGCGACGTCTATCAAATCCTGGGGCCGATCGATCAGACGATCGAGTTGCAGGGCACTGCATCAGACGCTGAGTCGGGCCAACCCTACGTTGATGGTGTCGTGATCCCGCGGCTCGAGGATCGTTTCGGCGAGAATCCGGACATTCGCGGCTTCATCGGCGCGATACAGGAACCGATACCGGTCTTCAACCCAGAAACGCGGTTGAGTGGGCCGTCGATGACGCTGACCGGGGTCGATCCGGCGCAGATCGCTCCGCTCGGCGGGCTGCGAGATGAGGATGGGCGGCCGATCGACCTGGCAGCGCTGCCGCCGGATTCGGTGCTGCTCAATCCAAAATCGGCAGAGATCCTCGACGCCACCACCGGTGACACGGTCCAGCTGATCGTCAACAACCAGCCCCGCGACTTCATGGTCGCCGGCATTGCCCGGCCGGAGTTGCTGACGGGATGGACAACCAGCGGGCCGGGGACGCGGGATAATGGCGGCGTGACGATGACCCTCGCCGCCGCTCAGGACCTGCTCGGCAAGCCCGGTCAGATCAATTTCATCGGCATCGCCAACACCGGTGGAAACCGGGAGGGTGTGGACCGGACCGACGCCGTCGTCGCCGCGATGGAGCCGGTCCTTAACGACGAGGCCGAGCGGAACGCGCTGGGCTTCACCAACGTGTCCGTCGAGATCGAGCCGGCCAAGCAGGACGCCTTGGAGACGGCGATCACGGTCGGCAACATCTTCACGACGATCTTCCTCGTGTTGGGACTGTTCTCGATCGCGGCGGGCGTGCTGCTGATCTTCATGATCTTCGTGATGCTCGCGGCGGAGCGGAAGACGGAGATGGGCATGGCCCGCGCCGTCGGACTGAAGCGGCGCCACTTGATCCAGTCGTTTGCATCGGAGGGCATGGCGTACAACTTGATGGCGGGGCTGATCGGCGCGGCGCTCGGCGTCCTGGCGGCGTGGGCGCTGGTGTGGGTATCCGGCGCCCTCTTCGGCGACTCCTTCGCGATGGACCTGCGGGTGACGCCGCGTTCGCTGGTGATCTCGTATTCGCTGGGCGTCGTGCTGACGTTCATCACCGTGGTTGTGTCGGCGTGGCGAGTGTCGAAGTTGAATATCGTCGCGGCGATCCGCGATGTGCAGGAGAATCAGTCGAAGCGGGCCGGTCGCGGCAGCCTGATCTGGGGCACTGCCGGCACCTTGATCTCGATCCTGTGCATGATCGGCGGGCAGGGATCGAACAGCGCGTTCTTGTTTAGCCTGGGCATGACGTTGATTCTGCTGTCGATCGCGCTGATCCTGCGGTTCTTCGGGCTGTCACCCCGTCTCGTCTTCTCGATTGCGGGCGCCCTGATCTTTGTCTACTGGTCATTGCCGATGCAGTGGTCCAACGCGCTCTTTGGCGAGCTCAACGGCGACATCGAGATGTTCTTCCTCAGCGGCGTCGGCATGGTGGTCGGTTCGACGCTGATCCTGGCGTTCAACGCGAGTGTGCTGACGAACCTGTTTCAAGGCGGACACGGGCGTGGCTATTGGGCGGTGCCGGCGGCCCTCGGCGCTGTGGCGGTTGGGCTGGCGCTGATCGGCTTCGTGCTGCGGAACGAGGGGCAGGGCGTCACACAACTGCTGTACATGGCGGCCGGGTTGGTCGGGTTGCTCTTCCTGGTGTCGCTGCTGGCGAGCCGCGCGGAGCGGTTCCGGCCGGCGCTGAAGATGGCGATCGCCTATCCGCTCGCGAGCCGCTTCCGCACGGGGATGACGATTGCGATGTTCTCGCTGATCGTCTTCTCGATCACGGTGATGTCGATCCTGACGCAGAGCTTCTCCGACCTCTTCGTGACGGACACGGCGCGCGCCGGTTGGGATCTGACGGCGATCGTCAACCGCAACAACCCGCTGCCAGATTTTCGAGCGGCGCTGGCGGAGTCCGGCTTCAGCAATCCGGATGACGTCACGGCGATCGGCCGCACGACCTTCCCGACCGGGGAGCAGGAGGCGCGGGTCGAGGGCGCCGAGGAGTGGAAGGACTACCCGATCATCGCCGCGGACCCAGGTTATTTCGAGAACATCTCGGCGAAAATGATCGCCCGCGCGAGCGGCTATGACAGCGATGAGGCTGTCTGGGAGGCGGTGCGGACACAGCCGGGCGTCGCCGTGGTCGACGGTTTGTCGCTTGTGGGCGGCTTCGGCGCCGATCCGGAGGCCTTCCGGCTGACGGATGAGATCGAGCGCGACGACATGTCCTTCGAGCCGGTGACGGTCGAGGTTCATGACCCAATCTCCGAGCGGACGACGCCGGTGCAGATCATCGGGGTCGTCGACGACCGTGTGTCCCAGTCGGTGCTCTGGGGCATCTATCTCAATTCCGAGACGTATCAGAACGTCTTCGGTCAGCCACGCATGAACCGGGTGTTTATGCGGCTGGCGCCGGGTGTGGACCCGGCGACGACGAACCGGGAGATCCGGGCGGCGATGGTGACGAGCGGCGTCGATTCGTTCGACCTCAAGGCCGAACTGGAGGAACAGCAGCGGCTTCAGATCGGGTTCAATTACATCTTCCAGGGCTTCATGGCGCTCGGTCTGTTCGTCGGCGTGGCGGCGCTCGGCGTGATCGCCTTCCGGGCGGTGGTCGAGCGGCGGCAGCAGATCGGCATGCTGCGGGCGCTCGGCTATCAGCGGGGGACGGTCGCGCTCAGTTTCATGCTGGAGTCCAGCTTCATCTCGGTGATGGGCGTCGTCGCCGGATTGATCGGGGCGACGATCCTCGGCCGCAATTTGTTCTTCTCGGACGAGTTCACTGATACGGGTGGGATCGACTTCAACATCCCGTGGATGATCGTGATCGGATTCCTGGTCGCGGGCGTCGGGTTCGCGCTGCTGATGACGTGGGTGCCGGCGCGGCGGGCGGCGTCGGTGCCGATCGCGGAGGCGTTACGGTACGAGTAGCGGGGCGCCCCCCCCCCCCCCCC
>JBFXAN010000244.1:0-7411 GCA_050184225.1 Dehalococcoidia bacterium
CCAACATGGAACATCCTGCCGGCCTACCGCTCCCGCGCCGTGATCGCACCGCGGGCGGTGCTGCGCGAGTTCGGTCTGGCGGTAACCGAATCGCGTGAGATACGCGTCTGGGACAGCAGCGCCGAGCTGCGCTACATGGTCCTGCCCATGCGCCCCCCCGACACCGATGGACTGTCCGAAGCAGACCTGCTGCCCCTGATCAACCGCGACGCGCTGATCGGTGTGGCCGAGGTCCGCACCCCGGCAACGGTTGGATAGAGAGTCATGCCCGAGGATCCGCCCCCGACTGCCGACTGCCGACTGCCGATTGCCCCACTCTACGAGCGCCACCGCAACCTCGTCCGCCGCGCCGACGGCCGCATGGTCAACGTCGCCCGCTCGCGCGGCCATCTCTTCGTCTGCTCCGATGCCTGCTGTTGCGGCCGGACCGAGGACGGCATGCCGCCCGTGCCGGTCGACCGCTATCACGCTGAGTGGGAGCGCCGCCGCCTCCGCAACATCGTCCACCTCACGATCGGCGGCTGCCTCGGTCCATGCGCCCTCGCCAACGTCGCCATGCTCCTCTTCGACGGCCAAGCCCTCTGGTTCCACTCGATCAACACCGAGGCGCTGGTGCTCGCCCTCTACGACTACACCGAGGCAATGCTCGACGCCAGCGCCATTCTCCCACCCCCGGAACCACTGGCCGCACTCCAGTTCACGGCCGATACGTGGCAGCCACGCCCCGACGGCGCAGCCGTAGACGACCAACGTCGATGGCAGCGACGCAAGGCGGCACGATCGGCCCTCACCCCCGACCCCTCTCCCGCCGAGCGGGAGAGGGGAGTCAGGACTACCGGTGCACCTCAGCCTCAACCCCGGTGCAGTCTGCCCGATCAACAAGCTGATGCTCACGGCCACTCAAGGCTCCCCTCTCCCGTCGTAACGGGAGAGGGGTCGGGGGTGAGGGCCGACCCGCCCCGCAAGAACGGCGAGCTCATCTTTGAAGACCCATGGGAGAGCCGCGCCTTCGGCATGGCCGTCGCCCTCAACGAAGACCTGTGCTACCCCTGGGACGACTTCCGCGAGCGCCTGATCTCCCAGATCGCCGGCGCCGATGCCCGCGACGACCCCGCCGGGTATTACGAACGCTGGCTGGCCGCCTTCGAGCAACTCCTCGACGACAACGGCATCATCTCCAAGGACGAACTGGACGAACGCACCTTCGAATTCGAGTTCGGCGAGCGCGACGACGTGTTTTGACAAGCTTCTACTGGCCGCACACCGAAGTCGATCTGACGGTTAGTCCAGAAGCAGAGCACGAAATCCGGCCTGCTCGAAGTCATGGTCGGCGCTCAGCGCTTCGTAGATGCCTCGGTCCTGCATCACGACAAACGACAAGCAATCGGTCAGTCCCCATGACTTGTCGGGGCGTGCAAGGTAGAGTGCGACGGCGCGGGTGTAGAGATCAACCGAGGAATGAACGATCCGTACGCTCGGATCATTCGCAACGTTGCGGAAGAACGTGTTCGCCAGAGCGCGCCACGGCGGCTTTGATAGGGAATTGCCTACCTCGAACAGGACTGCCTCGGTGGTAACGAATGGTCCTCGGAGCTCGTCCGATAGCGTAAGCGCTCGTTCATGGTACTGATCTCGGTTGTTGAGGATCGCCAGCCAATACCCGGTGTCTACGAAACGCTCGTCATCGTTCATCGCTTCGGGGTGCCGTACAGATAGTGATCGTGCTGTGCAGCGAGATCTTCGATGCCAAGATCTTGCGCCAGCGCCGCATAGCGGCGAAGTGGCCTTTCGTCGCCCTCGGATGCTTCATCCGAATACACGGCAATGACCGTAATCTCATAATGAGCGTTTGGTTCGAGATCGACCGGTTCCTCGGGGCGGAATACCTCACCGTCGAAGATCACACGCAGCGTTTGTTGCATACATCACCGCTGGATTCGTTGCGTCAGAAACGAACTACCGCCCTCTTCCACATTGTATCGGACTGGCTCACCGGTGAGAGGTTCGTGACGTGCTATCCCCGCACGATCCGCACGTCGGCCGGTTCGGCGCGGCCGTCGCGGATGTACCAGCCGCGCAGTTCGGCGTTGCGCGGCTTCGTCCGGGCAAACTCGCGGGCCGCATCACGCTCAGCGTCAGACATGCCCCGGAAGGCGAAGGGCTGGCCGGGATAGCGGAGCGACACGATCAGATAGACGATGTCGCCGTACAGCGGATTCGCCCGCTCGATGTCCGTCGGACTGGGGTACGGCTGCGTGTGCGTATGGGAGTGATAGATGCCGAGCACATCCCACCCCTGCTGCACCATCGACCGCTCCGCCGCCGCCTGGCTGCGGAACTCCGTCTCGTAGCGGAACGGCTTCTCGTCCGGTGGCGCGCCGTTCTCCAGGTGGAAGATGCCCTGCACGCGCCCGCCCTCGCCCGCCAGCATCCCCCAGCACTCGTCCGGGGCGTGCTCGCGGGCGCGGCGGATGATCTCGTCGGCAAACGATCGGGGAATGCGGAGTGTCATCCTTACGATGATAGATCGGGCAGACGGTAGGAAGTAGATGCGGCCGCCGGTCTCACGCGGCCGGCACGCGCCCCAACACCATGAAATAGGTGATCGTGCAAAACAGTTCGTCGCGGCTGAGCAGGTCTTCGATCCCGCTCTGCCAATACTGGTGCTCCGTCGCCGTGATCACGGTGTTCTGGAGGGCCGCGCGCCCGATCTCGAGGAAGTACGAGCTGAACTCCTGCGAGTCGAAGATGACCACACCCGTCTCCACAACGACATCGATGAGACCGGCCGCGCGGAACATCCGCGGCAGTTGCCGTCCGATCCAGCCGTCCTTCGTGTCGTTGTCACAATCGAAGTGGAGCACCTTCCGCACCACGGACCGGTCGTCGAGGTTGATCGTCACCGTCTCGAAGTCCGGCTCGATCACGTAGACGATGCCGTTCGGCTTGGTGACGCGGACAAGCTCAGCCACGGCCTTCGCCGGATCGTCCAGGTAGAGCAGCAGCCGCTCCGCCCGGGCAATATCGAAGGCGTGGTCCGGAAGCGGCAACTGTTCGGCGTTCCCCTGCCGGTAGTCGATCGGCAGTCCCAGACCGGACGCCCGCCGCCGCGCTTCCGCCAGCAGATCGTCGCTCAGGTCGACGCCGGTCACGTGGCCGGAGGGCGCGACCAGTCTCGCCAGCCGCACCGTCTCCAGGCCGGTGCCGCACCCGACGTCGAGCACCGACATCCCCGGCCGGATCTGGCAGCGTTCGATCGCGGCCTTCTTCAGCGTCTGGATACCAGACAGACGGTCGAAGTCGTCGAGGATGCGGATGTAATCCTGTACCTTCGAGGCGTCGTCCACCTCCTCGAACGTCTTGACGTTGATCCCGTCCGCGTCATGCTGCTGTGCCGTCATCCACGGTTCTCCCTGGCTGTGCTGGCGCCGGTATCGTACTCCCGGTCCGCGCTTCATAACTACTGGAGTGCCTGCGCGAGATCTTCAATCAGGTCATCAACATGCTCCAGGCCGATCGAGACGCGGAGCAGGTTGTCCGGCGTCGTCGTACCCGGACCCTCGACGCTCGCCCGGTGCTCGATCAGGCTCTCGGTGCTGCCGAGGCTGGTGGCGCGGGTAAACAGACGGAGCCGCGTCGCCACCGCCATCGCCGCCCGCGCGCCGCCGCGCACCTGGAACGAAAGCATCCCGCCGAACATCGCCATCTGCCGGGCGGCGACCGCATGACCCGGATGCCACTCCAGCCCCGGATAGTGGACCGCCGCGACCGCCGGATGCCCGCTCAGATACCGCGCCACCGCGCCGGCACTCGCCGATTGCGCCCGCACCCGCAGCGGCAGCGTGCGGATGCCGCGCAGCACCAGCCAGCAGTCAAATGGCGACGGCACCGTCCCCGCCGATGTCTGGATCATCCGCACCCGCTCGAAGAAACCTCCCGCCTCCCGCGCGACGACCGCCCCGCCGAGCACGTCCGCATGCCCGCCGAGGTATTTGGTCGTCGAGTGCATCACCAGGTCGGCGCCGAGGTCGAGCGGACGCTGCAACACCGGCGACGCCCACGTGTTATCGACCGCGCAGATCGCCCCCGCCGCGCGGGCGATCGCGGCCACGCGGGCGATGTCCGTCACCTTGAGCAGCGGGTTGGAGGGCGTCTCCACCCAGAGCAGCCGCGTCGCCGGACGCACCGCTCCCTCGACCGCCGCCGGGTCGGTCATGTCGACGAATGTCGTCTCCAGCCCCCACGGCGCAAACAGATCCCGAAGCAACTTACTCGTGCCGTAATACGCGTCGTTCGGCGCGATCACGTGGTCGCCGGGAGCGAGCGCCTGAAAGACCGCGGCGGTGGCGGCGGAACCGGAGCCGAACGCCGCCGCCGCCGCGCCGCCTTCGAGCGTGGCGAGCGCCTGCTCCAGCATCGTCCGGTTCGGATTGCCGGAGCGCGTATAGATGTACCCGTGCGGGAATTCGCCGTCCGGCGCGCGCTCGAAGGTGGTGCTCAGATAGATCGGCGGCGCCACCGCGCCGGTGGCGGGGTCCACCTCGGAACCAGCATGAACCGCGAGTGTCTCAAACCGCATCCGCTTCGCCTCCCGCACGCTCACCGATCAATCGCTGAGGAATGACGTATGGTAGAGGTATTCCCCCTTCATCGTTTCTCAGTCAGCGAGCTCGGTCCACCATGAGCCTCACCTACGCGACCTATCTCCACCTCGATCAACTGCTCGGCCTTCAAGACCCGAAGTCCGAGCCGGAGGAGCACGACGAGCTCCTGTTCATCGTCATCCACCAGGTCTACGAGCTCTGGTTCACGCTGCTGCTCCACGAACTGGAGAAGGTCAAGACCGACTTCTCGGCCGGCGATGTCTTCGGCGCCGTCCACACCTGGAAGCGGCTGCGGACGATCCTGAAGACGCTCGTCGGCCAGCTCGACATCCTCGAGACGATGACACCGATGTCCTTCACCGCCTTCCGCGACCGGTTGGAGACATCATCCGGTTTCCAGTCCGCTCAGTTCCGCGAGATCGAGTTCGTCCTCGGCTACAAGCGCCCCGACCTGATCGCCCATCAACCCGACCCGCATGCCCGCGCCATGCTGCAACGCCGTCTCGATGAGCGCAGCGTCGTCGATCACTTCTACGATCTGCTCGAACGGGCAGGCGTCGCCATCCCGCCGGCGCTGCGCGATCGGGACCCGTCACTCCCCACCGCCCCCGACGCCAAGGTACAGGCCGGACTCCTCCGCCTCTATCGCACGCGCGGCGACTGCACCGTCCTCTTCGAGGTGATGACCGACTTCGACGAGGGCCTCCAGGAGTGGCGCTATCGGCACATCAAGCTGGTGGAACGAACGATCGGCAGCAAGCGAGGCACCGGCGGCAGCCTCGGCGTCGAGTTCCTCAAACGCTCCCTGTTCAAACCGGTCTTCCCCGACCTCTGGGCGATCCGCCACGAGCTCCTAGACGAACGGTGGACGCCCGCGTCCGCTACTCAATCCCGCAGATGCCGGCGGGAATCGCGGTGCGACCGTCGTTGCGCTGCCATTCATTCGCGGTCCTGGCCGTGCCACTCCCGACGGTGAAGTCGATGCAGTCGATCGTGCCGCTCGCCCGCGCCTGGTTGGACTGGAAGACGCTCTGACGCACGTCGGCGAACGCGACGATGCCGTAGACCGCGTTGCTCAGCGCCTGATTGCCCCGCACGATCGCACCGGATATCGTCGACAGCGCGATGCCATAGTCGTTGCCCGTCGACCGATTCCGCTCGATCCGGATGTTCGGAGCGGCTTGTTCGACCTGGATGCCGGTGGAGAAGATCTCTCCAGCGCCGGTGTATTCGTTCCGGCCAACGTCATTCTCCACGATCTCGGCGGTCGCGCCGCCCCGGATCTCGATGCTAAACTGCCGGCCCATCGTCGTCGGTCCGTCGCCGAGGATCTGATTCCGCATGATCGTCGCGCTCGCGCCGGTGCCCCCGGCCAGCACACCACCGGTCAGGTAGTGCTCGATCATGTTGTCGGTGATCGTGACCGTGGTCGCATCGTTCTCCGCCCCCGGCCTGACCATGACGCCGTAGCTGGGATAGCACCAGCCGACCTCCGAATCGGCCGGCCGCACCTCGGCGATGTAGTTCTCCTGAACCGCTGCCGACCCACCGTTCTCCACCAGGATCGCCACGATCTCCGACGGCGCACAGATCGAGACCGGCACCGGGCCGGTGATCCAGAATCCCTCGATCGTGATGTTGGCCGCGCCGGTCACCCAGATCAGCGGAATCGCGCCGAAGTTGGCCACGGCCTCCGGCGGACGGATGATCGCCCCCTGCGGTGTGGTGCTCCGCAGCGTCAGGCTGTCCTTCCCCTCGCGAAAAACGAGCTGTTCGGCATAGGTACCGGCGCAGACCTCGATCGTGTCGCCCCCGATCGCGCTGTCGATCGCCGCTTGAATAGAAGCGTGGGTTGCCGCGGGACACTGCTGCTTGTCGTCGTCGACGACGAGTGTCGCCGCCTGTGACGGCGCCGGACGCGCCAGGGCAATGCCGGCGACCAGCGCCGCAATCAGGAACACACGTCGAACCATCCAGGAAACTCCCGCCAAGGTCACGGCCGGTTGCGCCCAGGCTCCCTCAGCACCATATCTGGCGCTCGCATCGCTGGCCAGCCCTGATCCACGCCTCCGGCACGCGGGCAACCTACCCTCTTTGCCCCAACCAGTCAATCGTTTCAGGGGCAGGCGTCCAGTGGTACTCGACATCCGGCTCGCTCTCCGGCGGCGGACTGATCCCGAATTTGACCGCCGTGAAGCCGTGCTGCTCGTAGAAGGCACGGGCCTGCGTGTTCTTCACATGCGTGTGCAGCTGGACGCCGTTGGGCGAGAGCGCCTTCGCCTGCGCCATCAGCGCCGATCCGACGCCGCGCCGTTGATGCGCCGGGTGGATATACAGCCGGTCGACGTAGCTGCCCTCGATCGCGAGGAAGCCGGCGATCCCGGCGTCGTTCAGCGCCACCCAGACGCTGGTGCGCGGCAGGATCACCTCGCGGAAGAAGCGGCCGTCCTCCTCGACCGTCCGCCCCTGCTCCAGCGGCAGATACGGATAGGCGTCCAGCTTGGTCACGTGCCAGAGCCGGATCACCTCGTCGATCTCGCTGCCGTCCAGAGGCCGGATGATCAGCTCTGATGCGGTCTCCGTCATCTCATGCTCCCGCGTGCCGCCGTTGACCGGCGATCGTCACGCAGTATAGCGCCGGTCCGTCCGCGCGTGCTTGACATCCGCGCAGGTGGCGGGGTGGACACATCGTACTATCACGATATATCGTGATAGTACGATAGAGCGAAAGGAATACCACCATGTTTCATCAGACCGGCTACAACCGGCCGCATGCCCCCCCCCACCATCTCCGCGCCGCGCTGTTC
>JBFXAN010000245.1:0-7336 GCA_050184225.1 Dehalococcoidia bacterium
ACTTCACCGCCGGCACCACTGTCGTAGAAGAATGACGAGAGATCCAAGGTCACCGCGTGCCCGATCAGCACCGTCGGATGGAACATCGTATGACGACGTCCGCCGGCCGCTGCCACGGCGCGCGCATCGTTCTCGATACGCCTACGAAGCCGACGATGTCAGCGCGGCCACCGGTGGACGGATGGCGGCGGTGTTGCTCGCTCTGGCCGTCGCTGCCCTGGTGGTGACGCATGGCCTCTGGCAGGTGACGGCGCCGGCACCGGCCGGCCAGATGCTCCGTTCGATCTTGCTTCCCCTGACCGACCTCGACCAGACGCTTGCCGCAAACCTCGAAACGCTGCGAGAGGTGGCCAGCGGTCAGCCGCCGGATGGACCGGTCGCGGTGCCCGGTCTGCCGATCGGGGTGGAGGTGACGCGGGCCGAGGCCGAGATGGAACCGGATGCCCTGCGGGAGACGGTTTTGCAACGGATGTCCGATGCGGTCTACGAGCGTGGGACCGAGGCGTTCCGCGTGCCGGGATCGGATCCGCCATCGCCAACGATCCTGACGTCACAGTGGGCACTCGAACGGGCGCTCGACTTTCTCACGGCGGACCAGCACGCCGCCTTTCGCCTGCCCCGCCTGATCGCGGCGATCGCGACCCTGATTCTGGCGGTCCTGACGATCTGGCTCCTGGAGGGACCAGCACGATTGACCGGTCCCGGTGTCAGCGTGATGATGGGGAGCGCGATCGGTGCAGCGTTTGCGCTGGGCATGCGACTGGCAGCCACCGTCTTCTATGGTGAGGATGCGGTCGGCGACGCGATCGTCCGGCTCGTCACACGCGATACCTCCACCACCATCCTGATCGTGGCGGGAGCGTTCTTCGTCTTCGGCGCCATCTTGACGATCATGGGTGTGGTTGCGGCACGATTGGATCAGGCACAGCCGGAGATGGCGCCGCCGCGGCGGACGGCGCCGCGACGGCCATCGGGGGGCAGAGGAGACTAGCGGTGCCGATCTTCGTGGCGCTGGGCACGGCAACGGAAGCAGGACGGAGCCGCACGCTCGAGGGGTTGGCCGAGCGGCACCATCGGGCGGTGGCCCGTGTCGTCGATGCCGGCGCCCAGATCCTCGCCAGCTACGCGCTCCTGGGTCCGTATGACTATCTGGTGTTGCTCGACGCCCCAGATATTGAGACAGTGGCGCGCGTCCTGATCCGTGAAGCAGCCCGCGGCAACGTGCATTACGAGATCCATCCGGCGCTGCCGATGGAGCAATTTGCCCGGCTGGTTGGCGAAGAGGAGGTCCTGAAACCCCACCGGTTGGTTCGCGCTCGGGCGCCACGGACCGAACCGACGGAAGCGACAGAGTCGTCACATCGGGTACGGCGTCGGAGCACGAAACAACCCTAAGCCGGGTCGTGCCCGACCGCGCCAATGCCGGACGATGACCTCCCTCTGTGCTGTCGGAAGAATGCTGCGATCACCGACGAACTTCCTGTTTCCTGATGTGATGCGGCTGGCCGATAATCCAGAAGGCATTGCGACTCGCTGATCATGTCTTTGGAGCCAATGTGTGCCACGACTCGACGACCTCCGTTCCCTGGTTGATGCCCGACAGTTTCTTGTGCCCTGTGATGGTTCGACCGCTTCCTACGAGGCGCTGGCGTTCGCCTGCACACAGGCCAAGCGGAACATGGGACGCGTGTTCGTCGTCCATGTGATCGAGGTGAAACGCACGCTGCCGCTGGATGCCGACATGGTCGGGGAGGCGCATCGAGGAGAGGCGATCCTGACCGAGGCGGAGCGGATCGGCGACGAGCTGGATGTCCGCGTCGAGGGAGAGTTGTTACAGGCCCGCGAGGCCGGTCATGCCATTGTCGACGAGGCGATCGAACGCGGCATCGATGTGATCGTGATCGGCACCGAATACACGCGGCCGTTCGGAGAGTTCCAAGTCGGGCGAACGACGCAGTTTGTCATGAAACAGGCTCCGTGCCAGGTCTGGTTGTTCCGCCTCCCTGCGCACGGTGGAGAGGGACGGCGATGAAGGTCGTGATTATGGGGTGCGGCCGCGTCGGCGCGCAGCTGGCGACGATCCTCGACCGTGATGGCCACGATGTGACCGTGCTCGACATCCGAGGCAGCCAGCTCGAGCGATTCCTGCCGGAGGACTTCGGTGGGCGTAAGCTGGTCGGTGACGGCCGGGATCAAGATATTCTGCGTGATGCGGGCGTGGAAGGAGCGGACGCCTTCGTCTCTTGCACGGCGGGCGATAATCGCAACGTGATGGCGGCACAAATGGCCAAGGTGATTTTCAATGTGCCGCGGGTGGTCTGCCGGATCTATGATCCGCTCCGCGAGGAGATGTACAAGATGCTCGGGCTGCGGACGATCTCGCCGACCAAGGTGGGCGCCAAGCTCTTGATGGATGCGCTGCTGCAAGAGACCGACGAGCAGGTGGTAGCCAATGCAAACCCAGACTGATGGCCGAACCGAAGCCGGTCATGACAGCAACTACGTGATCGTCGTCGGCGGCGGCCGGGTCGGATTCTATCTCGCCAAGGAATTGATCGAGCTGGGATACGAAGTGCTCGTCATCGAGAACGACGAGTTTGGTCCCCGTGCTGCCTACATCGCCGATCAACTTGGCAGTGCCGTCATCAAAGGCGATGGGTGCGAAGCGGCGGTGCTCGAAGAGGCGGGGACGGCCCGCGCGGCGATGCTGATCGCCGTCACCGGTGACGACGAGGACAACCTGGTTTCATGCCAGGTGGCGAAGGGCCGCTTCGGCGTGCCGATGACGATCGCCCGGCTGAACGATCCGCGCAACGAACGCCTGTTCACGGCACTGGGCATCGACGTCACGGTCAGCGCGACGACGGCGATCCTCGACAAAATCGAGATGGAACTGCCGATCCAACGGTTGCATCGGTTATTGCATCTCAAGAAGAGCGACCTCGATCTGGTCGAGATCCAGCTCCCCGATCGCGGCGGATCGGTGGGCAAGGCGCTCAAAGATGTGTATCTGCCACAAGGCTCGCTCATCATCCTGCTGGTCGATACCGAGGGCACACCGCGCCTGCCCACGACCGAAAGCGTCCTGCGTGCCAACGACGAAGTGATCGCCATCACCCGCGGCGACACCGAGGAGGCGCTCCGAACCGTGCTCACCGGGCAATCCGGCGATGGCATCTAGACGATTTTGAACCGCAGAGACGCAGAGATCTTGTGAGATGTCGCCCTAAACCAATCCTCTGTGTCATCTGCGTCTCTGTGGTTCACAACAAAGAGGTAAGGAACGAAGCGTATGCGCGTTGCCTATCTGGGGCCGCCGGGAACGTTTGGCGAGCAGGCGGCGGTCCGGTATGCGCCCGATGAGGAGCGGATCCCGTTTCCGAGCCACGGCCAGGTGGCGGCAGCGGTCCAGGCGGGGAAGGCGGATGCCGGCCTTCTTGCCGTCGAAAACAGCCTCGAAGGCAGCGTCTCGGAGACGGTGGACATCCTCGTCCACGACGCGCAGCTGCACATCTGCGGTGAGCTCGCCCTCCCGATCGAGCAGTGTTTGATTGTTCCGCCGGGCCGGCAGGTGGCACAGGTGCGGGTGATCCTCTCACACACGAACGCGCTGGGACAGTGCCGGGGGTTCCTGGAGCGACGCTTCCCTGATGTCCGGTTGGAGCCAACCCTCTCGACCACGGCAGCGGTCGAGCAGGCATTGACGCGGGATGATGCTGCCGCGATCGCGTCGGCGCGGGCGGCCGAGTTGCTCGGCGGTGCGATCCTGGAACGCGGCATTCAAGACCGCAAGAACAACGTCACCCGGTTCGTGATCGTTGGTCAGAGCGATGCCGCGGCGACGGGTGACGATAAGACCTCACTCGCCTTCACCACATATCATGACCGTCCCGGCTCGCTGGTTGGCGTGCTTCAGGAATTCGCGGCGCGTGGATTGAACCTGACGAAGATCGAGTCCCGGCCGTCGCGTGATGCGCTCGGTGTGTACGTCTTCCTCTGCGACTTTCAGGGTCATCGGACCGATCCGGCCGTCGCCGCCGCGCTGGCGGCCGTACGCGAAAAGACGCAGACCCTCCAGGTGATCGGCTCCTATCCGCGTTTCCACCTGAAGTGAGACGTCACCGATGTGGCCGCAGTTTGCCTGGGAGCGCGGGCCTGCCCAATGCCGGTTGGCGAGCCACTGGTGCCGATTTAGACTGGGCCGGTGGCGCGCGGTCCGGCGGTCTGGTCGGTGTCCAGGCCGAGGGCGCCGAAGATGGCGTCGTTGTCCTCGCCTAAACGCGGGGCACGGCGGGCGATCCGCCACGGGGTACGGGTAAAGCGATAGGGCGCACCCGGGTAGCGGAAGGCGCGGCCCAGTTCGGGATGCTCGACCTCAGCGTGGAAACCGCGTGCGGCGAAGTGCGGGTCCTCCAGCGCCTCTTCCGGGGAGTAGATAATCGCGAACTGAAAGCCGCGCTGTTGTCCACCGACGAAGAACTCATATGCGGGCAGGTTCTCGGCGAGGAAGTTCACCGCCTCCCGACCGGCGGCAAACCGCGCTCGAGCATCTTCGTCCTCCGCCAGTTGCCACAGCGAGATCGGTTCCCCCTCAACCAGTTGTTCAAGGAGCGGGGCCAGCTCGAATTGTTCGAGCAGATTGACGTCGCGCATCCATTCGTAGATCGCGCGGAACTGGCGGGCATCGCGCGGCGGGATGCCGGTGTTGACGTACCGGCCGTCGGCGCAGCGGATCTGGCTGGGCATCGTCGGCTGCGCCGCCGCGTGCCGGCCGGTCTGCCGCTGGACCGTGCCCTGCGCAACCAGCCAGGTGTAGCTGCCGGCCTCGGTCGTGACATTGGCGGCGGCGTGCATGTTCACGTCCACCAACTGGCCGCGCCCCGTCCGCTGGCGGTGCAGCAGCGCCACCAATGTCGACATGACGGCGAAGTGACAGCCGGTCTGGTAGCCCTGATTGCCGCCGCCGCGCACGGGCGGCAGGTCGTGATCGTCGTAACCGCACGACCAGGCGGGACCGCCGCCGGCGAGCAGGGTCAGGTCCGTCGCCTGCTCGTCCGCACGCGGTCCCGACCGCCCGAATGGCGTGACCGACACCATGATCAGCGCCGGATTCGCCGCGTGCAGGTCGGGGAAATCCAGTCCCATGCCCGCGAGCGTGCCGGGTGGCAGGCTCTCGAGGAAGATGTCGGCCGTCTCGACGATCAGCCGTCGGAGCAGATTCCGGCCCTCCTCGCGTTCGAGGTCGGTCGTGATGCCGCGCTTGCTGGTGTTGTAATGCCAGAACCAGAGGCTCCCCTCCGGGTCCGGACGGTCCTCCACGAACGGCGGATATGTTCGGGTGACGTCGCCCGCCGGCGGCTCGATCTTAATCACTTCGGCGCCCATGTCCGCCATCAGCTTGCCGGCAAAGGCGCCCTTTTCGTCGCAGAGCTCGATCACGCGCAACCCGGCGAGCGGTCCGGTCGTGGCCGTAGCGTCGGTCGTCATAGCACGCCCTCCTCATGCAGACGGCTGATCGTGCCGGTGCTCACGCCGAGCAGCGAGCCGATCACCTCGGCGTTGTGTTCACCGAGACAGGGGGCGCCGCGCGCAATTCGCCAGTCGGTTTCGGAGAGATGAGCGGGGATACCGTCCACCCGCACGGTACCCATCTCGCCGTGCTCGACCGCCGGCCAGAGCCCCCATGAGGCGGTGTTCGGGTCTTGATCGATCCGCTGCTGGGGGCTCTGCACGACCGTTGCCGGCACACCCACCAACTGCAGGGCCTCCGCCAGGGCGAACGGCTCGCGCGACGTTGTCCACCCGCCGATGCGCGCGTCGAGGTCGTCCTCGTGTTCCAGGCGTCCGGCGAGCGTGGCGAAGCGTTCATCCTCGGCCCATGCCTCGCCGATGATCGAGGATAGAGCACGCCAATCGTCGTCATTGCGGCAGGCGATGGCGATCCACCCCTCCCCCCGGCCCCCTCCCTCCGCTGACGCGCGGAGAGGGGGCCGGGGGGAGGGGTCCGCCGTCCGATAGATCCTGTGCGGCGCCATTGGTGGCGATTGGCTGCGGTTGCTGTTGGGCATGCCGGGGCGGCGGAGTGGGCGGCCGTTGACCGTGTAGTCCAGCAGCGCCGGGCCGTTGAGCGTCAGCGCTGCCTCGGTCGTAGCGTAGTCGACCCATTGGCCCTCGCCCGTGTTGTTGCGGTGGTAGAGGGCCATCAGGATCGCCATCGTCATGTAGTAGGCGCCGGTGTGGTCCATATACGAATAGCCCCAGCCGGCGGGTGGCTGGCCGGGGAGGCCCGAGCTGAAGGTCAGACCGGAGATCGCCTGGACGCTCGGCCCCCACGTTTTGAAGGACTTGTAAGGGCCGCTGTGACCGAAGCCGCAGTTCGAGACGTAAATGATGTCCGGCTTGATCGCGCGCAACTCCTCGTAGGTGAAGCCCATCCGCGCCAGCACACCGGCCGCGAAGTTCTCCGTGACAACGTCCGAGGTCGCGATCAGTTGCCGGACGAGTACCTTGCCCTCAGCAGTGCGCAGGTTGAGGGTGATGCCCAGCTTCTCAACGTTGTGATTGTTGAAGGCGCCGCCCAGGTTGATGCCGCGCCGCTCGTCCACATACGGCGGGATGCCGCGCAGGATGTCCCAGCGGCCTTCATTGGTCGGATCCTCGATGCGGATCACCTCGGCGCCGAACGCGGCCAGGAACCGCGTCGCCCCCGCACCGGCCAGTTGCCCCGTGAAATCACAGACTCGAACGTTCGCGAGCGCCCGCTCCTCCATCGCTCCTCCAGCAGGGATTACACATCACCAAGGCGCCGGGCCTCAGATCCTTGGCGTCTTGGCGGTGATTGATCCGGACTAAGCACCCTTCCACTGGGGCGGTCGCTTCTCGGCGAAGGCGCGTGGTCCCTCGACGCGGTCCTCCGATGCCATGTGCGCCTGAATGTTGGCGTAGGGCCGCGCGATCGCCGTCTCCAGCGGCAGTTCCAGCCCGCGCGTCGCCGCTTCCTTCGAGCCGCGCACCGCGAATGGAGCGCACTCCATGATCTCCCGCGCCCAGCGCTCGGCAGTGGGGATCAGATCGGCCAGCGGCACGACCTCGTTGACGAGGCCCAGCTCGTAGGCGCGGGTGGCGCTGATCGGCTTGGCGGTGAGCATCATGCCCATCGCGATCTTCAGCGGGATCTGGCGGGGGAGCCGGTGCATGCCGCCCGCGCCTGCCACCAGGCCGACACGCGGCTCCGGCAGCCCAAACTGCGCGTTCTCCGCCGCCACCAGGATGTCGCAGGCGAGCGCCATCTCGCAGCCGCCGCCCATCGCCCAGCCGTTGACGGCGCCGATCACCG
>JBFXAN010000246.1:0-7298 GCA_050184225.1 Dehalococcoidia bacterium
TGTCCGGTGGTGGCGGTTGTTGGCCATTGAAGGGTTTGTTGACGGCGTCGCGGAAGGCGAAGAAGCGCGTGCCGGGTGGGTGGGGGCCGGAGCCGGGGGGATCGGGCTCGTCGCCGAAGATGCCGTCGATCATGGCATCGAGCGCGGCGAGTTGTTCGGGGGTGGCGTTGTCGTAGGACCAGGGCTCTTTGATGCGGCGTTGCAGGGAGCGGACGCGGGATGCGAGGCGCATAGGGGATCTCCTCCGGGTGAGTTGACTGATGGGGGTGGTGTCATCAGGGCGGGCGGCCGTCGAGTTGTTCGGCGATCTCTTCGAGGCGTTCGACGCGGCGGGCGAGGTCGGCGACGTCGTAGAGGTGGACGGTGTGCTGAATGACGGCGCGGGCGGCGGCGACGCGGGCGCGTTCGGGGGCGTCGGGGTCGGCGGCGATCTGATGGAGGGTGAGGAGGGACTGGGGTGCGACCTGGAGGGCGGCGCGGAGGAGCGCCTCGATCCGCTCGGACTGGGCACGGCGCAGCTCGGCGAGGAGCTCGCCGTCTTCGAGGTAGCGGCGGATGGTGCGGAGGGAGACGCTGAGCTGAAGTGCGACATCGGGGGGCGGGAGGCCACGGGCGAGGAGTTCCATGGCCTGCTGGCGACGGAGGCGGGTTGTGGGGCGGGTGAGCGCGGTCATCGTCTGATTCCTCTCGACACCATCGACACATACGAACATTCATTCTCATCAGTCTGTGGTGTCCGGTCGCCGGGCGTCAACGCACAATTGACCAACGGATGGGGACGGAAGCGAACCGAGTGACCGGAGCCGATGATGCAGGGTGAGAGGCTGCCGTCTAATACCTCTTCGGCGACGACATATGATGAGGCATTGATTGTCGGACGGCTTGAGAGACGTTCGGACCGTGTGCTCTATTCGGGCGAGGGCAGTCTGAGAGACCGCCTGGAAAGTTGACGAAACACGGTAGCCTGGAGGCATGGACGACGAACAACGGTATCCGACGGACCTGACGGATGCGCAATGGGCGGTGCTGGAGCCACTGATTCCGCTACCGAAACCCGGTGGCCGACCGCGCCGCGTGGATATGCGGCAGATCGTGAACGCCATCATCTATATCGACCGGACGGGGTGCCAGTGGCGGATGCTGCCGCGGGAGTACCCGAAGTGGAAGACGGTCTACTGGTACTTCACGCGCTGGCAGGACGACGGGACCTGGGAGCGCATCACCGACGCGCTGCGCCGGCAGCTGCGGCGCACGCTGGGCCGCGACCCCGAGCCAAGCGCCGGCATCCTCGATAGCCAGTCGGTGAAGACGACGCAAAGGGGGGATTCGCGGCTACGACGCCGGCAAGCAGGTGAAGGGCCGCAAGCGCCATCTGTTGGTCGACACCGAAGGGCTGGTGGTGCGGGTGGTGGTGCTGCCGGCCGAGATCCAGGACCGGGATGGGGCGCGGGATCTCTGTCACGTCGCCGCGCCGATCTGTCCCCGGCTGGCACACCTCTGGGCGGACAGCGCCTACGCCGGCTTCCTCGGCGAGTGGCTGCGCGACGAGTACGGCTGGCGCTTGGAGATCGTCAGCAAACCGCCCGACCAAGTGGGATTCGTCGGGCAACCACGCCGCTGGGTTGTCGAGCGGACATTCGCCTGGTTGGCAACCTACCGTCGGCTGAGCAAAGACTCTGAGGAGTTACCCGAAAGCAGCGAGGCGTGGGTCTATGCCGCAAGTAGCCATCTCATGCGCAAGCGATTGGTGGCGGCATAGCCTTCCCAGACGGCCTCTAACCCTAGATCTTATCAGCCTATGGTGCTTGATCGCCGAGCGGCAACACACAATTGACCAACAAATGGACGGCGGTGAAGTGGACGGTCGGGGCCGTTGATGCGGTGTGAGGCTGCCGTCGCGGAACCCGCTGGCGTCTGCTTATGATGAGAGATTGATTCTCGGACGCTTGAGAGACATTCGGGTCGTGCGCTCCATTCGGGCGGCGTGACCGTGTTCGCCCGCAAGCCAGACCCGAAAGCGGTGGCAGTGCGCCGTCAGGACGCGGAGCGGTGCCAGTCCCCGCCGTCGTTGGTGGACCGAGTTCGAGCGCATGAGACTGTGGGCGGCCCACATGCGGGCTGGCGCGACAGGATGTGCACATCCTGTCGCGCCAGCGTCGTGTCCCGTCCGGGCGGAGTTAGCGAGTGGGCCAGGCGGGTTTGATGTTCTGGTTCTGCCGGAACAGGTTGGTTGGGTCGTACCTGGCCTTGATCGCGGCGAGGCGCTCATAGGTCGCCGGCTTGTAGGCATCGCGCACCCGCGCCTCGCCCTCGTTCTGGGCGAAGTTCACGTAGATGCCGGCAGCGTGGGGCTGCAACGCCTCGTAGTACCGGATGATCTTCGCCTGCTGATGCTCGTCGTCGGCTGGATCATCCCACTCGGCGACCACGGCCAGCATGAACGGCTTGTCCCGGTGGCCGAAGGCGGTCGTCTGCTCCGGGATCCGCGCCATCTTGCCGCCGAGCACACGCAGCTGCGCCATCGCGAACCGTGCGTCTGCCTGCCCCGAATGCGTCACGATCGTCTTGATCGCATCGTCCTCCAGCGATTTCAGATACAGCGAGCGCATCGCCAGACGCCCGCCTGGCTTGGTCAGAGGCTTCGTCAGTTCGAACATCCCCGGATACGGCATCGGCCCGACCACGTCAGCGATCGGCGTCGCCAGCGTTCGCAACGGCGCCACCACGCGCTCGCCCTCGGCGAGGTCGCCGACGTAGCAGAAGGCGACGAGGACGGACAGCTCGCCCACCCGCTCCGCGGGGATGAACGGCAACGCCGGCGCGCGCATGACCATCACCATCGTCGTCAGCTCGTCCGGGGCTTGGGCAGCGTAGTCGGCGGCGGCCCGGATGATGCGCTCCCCGTCGGTCGCGGGGTAGAAGACCCCACCGCCGAGGATCGTCCCGGCCGGCTCCAGCCGGAACTCGAGCGAGGTGATGATGCCGAAGTTGCCGCCGCCGCCGCGGATTGCCCAGAACAGGTCGGAATGCTCGTCGGCGTTCGCCCGCAGCAGACGACCGTCCGCCGTGACGATGTCGACCGAGAGGAGGTGGTCGATCGTGAGGCCGTACTTGCGCACCATCCAGCCGACGCCACCGCCGACGGTGAGGCCGCCGACGCCGACGCTGTGGACATCGCCGGAGGTGGTGGCGAGGCCGTAGACCTGGGTCTGGTCGGCGTACTCACCCCAGGTGAGGCCAGGCTGCACCCGCGCCGTGCGCCGCACCGGGTCGATCCGCATCGCCTTCATTGCGGAGAGGTCGACGACGATGCCGTCATCGACGAGCCCGAATCCCGCGAAGCTGTGGCCGCCGCTGCGCACGGCGATTGGCGTCCCCGTCTCGCGGGCGTAGTCCACGGCCGCGATCACGTCAATCTCGTCCACGGCGCGGACGATCAAGGACGGGTGTCGGTCAACGTTGCCCCAGAAGACGGTGCGTGCCGCGTCATAGGTCTCGTCGCCGGGCTGGATCAGTTCGCCGCGCAGTCGCACGCGCAGCGTGTCGATCGGGTCGGGGACGCGCTCCGTCTGCGGGCCGGAAATCTCGATAACCATGTGATTGCTCCTCTTTCTTATGTCGCGCCTGGGGGCTCGTACCCTTCACGCGCGCTTGCATTGGTTCTCCGCTCACCTGCCTCACCGCTCGGCCACTGTGCCGGCGTGAAGCGGGTGGCTGGTGTCACCAACGTACGGCGCGTTGAGGAGCACGGGCGTCTGGCGCCCGTCATATTCAGGCGCCATATCTTTCGAGGGAGCGTCCTGCCCGACCTATGACGATCGCCAGAGGTGGGTACGCGGGGGTGCGGAGCGGAGCGAAGCATCGGTCGGACCGCGCGATCCTTCGCTGCCGCTCAGGATGACAACGGTCCTGGGCGGCGCGTGGTTGTGTGAGGCGCTCTTAGTCCGGGCGGGCGGGCAGCAGCCCGTGTTCCGCGGCCCAGACGGCGAGTTGCGCGCGCGAGTGGAGGTCGAGCTTCGTGAAGATGTTGGTGAGGTGGACGCCGACGGTGCCCTCGGCGATCACGAGGCTTTCGGCGATCTGGCGGTCGGTCTGTCCTTGCGCGACCAACGCCGCCACCTCGCGCTCCCGGCGAGTGAGGGGGCTTGGTTCGCGTGCGGGCGCGCGGGGTGCGGTGACCGGGGGCACCGCTCCGGGAGGCTCGGCTGCCGCCGTCGTGCCCAGGCTCGAGAGCGCGGCGGCGGCCACCTGCTCCGGCGGGGTGGCGCGGCCGGCCGCGATGGCAGCGGCGAAGGCAGCGTCGCCAAGCTGGGCGCGGGTGGCGGCCACGGCGGTTTCACGGGCACCCTGCTCGATCGGAGAGAAGTTGAAGACGTCACTAGAACCGACCGCCTCGCGGAGGGACTCTGTCGCTCCGTGCAGCCGTGCCGATTGCTCCCAGGCGCCGCGGCGCTGCGCCATGATCGCGAGATTGCTGAGCACCCATGCGAGACCTTGCCGGTCTCCCAGTTCCTGAAAGAGCGCCAGGCTTTCGGCGCAGAGAGCGGCCGCCCGCTCCCAATCCTCCAGGTCGCGTTCGACCCGCGCGAGGTTGTTGAGCACGAGGGCGACGTTCGCGTTGTCCCCCAGCGCGCGGAAGAGCGCGAGGCTCTCCTCATAGCAGGCACGCGCGCGCTCGTTGTCGCCGCGATTCCGAGCCAGAACACCCCAGAGATTGATCGATATTGCAACAGTGGGCTGGTCTCCCAGCTCGCGGGCGATCGCCAAGCTCTCGCTATGCAATGCCTCTGCCCGCTCGAAGTCACGCCGCTTGAGCGCACTGACGCCCAGGTTGTGCAGGGCCACGGCGACGTTCCGACGGTCCCCCAGCTCCCGCCACAGGCTCAAGGCCTCCTCGTACCACGCTTCGGCTCGTTCAAACTCCCCCCGCTTGTGCGCCAGGTTGCCGGCACCGTTCAGGGCCTTTGCCCGCGCCGAGGTTGGCGCCTCGGGCCGGTGGGCGAGCGTTCGCTCCAGCCATTCCTGCCCTTCGGTGAGGTGGCCGCGCAGTTCCCAGAAGCGCCACAATGCCGCCGCCAGTCGGAGGCCCAGTTCCCCCTGATCGCGTTCGAGCGCCCAGCCGAGCGCGGCCCGCAGGTTGTCGTGCTCGCGCTCCAGCCGGTCAAGCCAGGCAGCCTGGCGCGGACCCACCAGTTCGGAGGCCGCCTGCTCCGCGAGGGCCATGAAGTACTCGGCGTGCCGTCGCCGCACCGCCTCGGTATCGCCGCTCACGTCCAGCCGCTCGGCGGCATATTCACGAATCGTCTCGAGCATCGCGAAGCGAGGCTCGCCCTCCGGTCCCTCTGCTTGCCGCACCAGGCTCTGGTCGACCAGCACCGCCAGACCATCCAGCACAGCCAACGATAGATCCTGGTCGATGTCGCATACGGCCTCGGCCGCGTCCAGGCTACAGCCGCCGGCGAACACCGCCAGCCTTGCGAACAGCACGCACTCGTCCGGTTCCAGCAGGTTGTAGCTCCAGGCGATCGTGCCGCGCAGCGTCTGCTGGCGCGCCGGCAGGTCGCGCCCGCCTCCGGTGAGCAGGGTGAGGCGGCGGCCCAGTCGTGCGAGCAGCGCCTGGGGTGAGAGCAGCTTGACGCGGGCCGCCGCCAGCTCGATCGCCAGCGGCAGCCCATCGAGGCGCGCGCACAGCTCGGCAACGGCCGGCGCGCTCGCGTTTGTTACCTGGAAGTCGGGCCGGGCAGCCTGCGCGCGCTGGATGAAGAGTGTCACCGCCTCGTACTGCGACAGCGCCTCTAGATCGGGCAGGCGCTTGGGGTCGGGCAATTGCAACGGCGGCACGGGGAATTCATGCTCGCCGGACAGGCGGAGCGCGGCACGGCTGGTGACGAGCAGCTTGAGCTTGGGGCAGGCCGTTAGCAGGTCGGTCAGGAGTGGGGCGGCGGCAAGCACCTGCTCGAAGTTGTCCAGTACGAGCAGTAATGACCGGCCGCGCAGATGATCGACGAGGCTCTCGATCAGCGATCTGCGGGCGGTTTCGCCGATGTCGAGCGCTCCGGCGATCGCCGACGGCACCAGGGTCGGGTCGGCGATTGGGGCGAGGTCGACGAAGTAGACGCCGTCCTCACAGTCCGCGAGCAGGTCTTCGGCGATGGCGAGGGCCAGCCGGGTCTTTCCCACGCCACCGGCGCCGGTCAGGGTGAGGAGTTGCACCTCCGCGCGCCGAAGCTGACCGCTCACCGCCTCCCGTTCGCGCTCCCGGCCGATGAGTGATGTGGGCGGCCTCGGCAGCTTGCAGGGCCGCGCCACTCCTCCTCGACCGGCTACCAAACGTTGCTGCACGTCCGCCCCCGCGCTTTCCTGATGACCGAGGGGTCTCACCGATGCCTGCCACGGCGGCCACCGGGTCCGACCGAGATTCTAGTGTACAGGCCAACCCTCGCGCACGACTCGCACGAGAGCCGCCCGCCAGGCACCTCGAGGATGGGTCATTTTCGGGTTGTTCGCGGGTCTGGCGCCCGCCGGTCCGCGGATACGGTGGCTTTGGGGGCGGCGCGCTCTCACCGTTGTCTAGCAAGCGAAAGGGGAGAAACCATGAATCGCAATCGACCGAACGACAGGCAGCTATCGAATGAGGACGACACGATGACACAACAGCACCGCAGGTCGCGCAGCGCCACGCTCATCGGCGCTGGTCTGCTCACACTTGCCCTGTTGGTCGTGCCGGCGATGGGCTTGACGACACCCGCCGCCCGCGCCGACGGCTCGGCCCTCGCCACGCGGTCGGGCGCGGTCGCGGTCCGGCCTCCATCGCCGGCGCCGACGGCGCCGATCGGGCGGCTCCTTGGCCCTGGCTGCCCTGCGGGCACGGTCCTGATCATGTGGGAAAAGCCGGTGTACGATGCGGACGGGTTGTTTGTGGTTGACTGGGAGCTCGTCCCGTACTGCATTCCCGAAGACCTGGAACCGGCGGGCTAAGACCGCGGTGGCGGCCCTGGCGGCGAAACAGCCGGATGGCAACAGCCCGCTGCTTCGCCGCCAGGGCCGCTTACGGCTGATCGGTGTCCAGGTGCGCGGTATCGGCGAGGGCGACGACGGTACGGTTGCGCCAGTAGTCATCCTGGCGCAGGTGGGTAATGGCGCCGGGCTTGGTCGCAAAGGACGCAAAGCCGACGGCCGCAACCGGGACCTGCAGCCAGGTGGTGATGACGAAGGTCTGGGTGAAGCCGTGCGTGACGACGATGTGGTCGTGGTCCCGGTCGGCGATCAGTTCCCGCACGCAGGCGTCGACCCGGGTT
>JBFXAN010000247.1:0-7284 GCA_050184225.1 Dehalococcoidia bacterium
CCGACGCTCATCGAAGACAGGCGTCTCACGGCGGTCGAAGGCCGGCGGATGCATCGTGCACTGGTAGACGATCGGCTTGCCCGCTGGTGCGCCGAACAGGACGCGGATGCAGCGATGCGCCGGCTGCAGACGGCCGGGGTGCCGGCCGGCGTAATCCAGGACGCCGGCACGATGACCGCGGCGGACGAGCAGCTTGGTCCGGCGGGGCGGGATTGGTTCACCGAAGTCGTGCACCCGGTCCACGGCGCGCACCCGATCGACCGCTTTCCCGGCCGGTTCAGCGCGGCGCCGACCGATGACTACACGCCCGCACCGGTCTTCGGCGAGCACACCTTTGAGGTCTACCACGACCTGCTTGGGCTCAGCGACGAACAGATCGCGGAAGCCATTGGTGACGGCCTCTTCACCTGATCGGTTCGGCTGACGTGACCGCGCCGGCTGGCCGCGCCGCACCTTCGGCTCCCTGACGCACTTCGACATGGATGAGTGCGCCGAAGGTGTCACGTGGATCGATGTCGAGCCCATCCAACCCTGAGGAACCCGGCGCGAGTCGCACACCGTTCGCCTCCAGCATTGCCGTTGTTGCCGCGAGGTCGTCCGCCTGGAGTACCAGCGTGAACATTCCCTCACCTCGCTCCTCCAGGAAGCGGGCAATCGCTCGACCGAATGGCCGCCTCGTGTCCGTGGGTGAGACGATCTCGATCACCCCGCCGGTGCCGGGGGCGCAGATTGCCACCCGTACCCCACGCTCGCGGTCTTCCGGAAGGACTTCCAGCGGCATCGCGAAGCGGTCACGGTAGACTGGCACCGCGCCGTCGAAGTCCTCAACGGCGATGATGACACGCGCGATCCCGGAGAGTGCGCCGGGCGGTCGCTGCTCTTGTGCGGCATCGCTCAGCGGACGGGTTGGATAAACCCGAATGAGCACGCCGTGGGTGGACTGGGGATGTACGTCGCGGCCGCCGGCGCCTCGCATCAGCGGCAGGGCGTTCAGACCGCGTCTGCTGAGCGCCTCCGCCTCGGCGTTGGGGTCGGGCGCCTCCAGCATCAGAGCGAACAGCGACTCTCCGCGGCGGGCGAGGAATTTCTGCAGGCTCTCGTTCAGCGGTTCGCCGGGTGCGGCGGGTGACATCAGTTCGATGTTGCTGCCGCCCGCCGGCGTACACATGGCGATGCGGACGCCCAATGACTGTACCGACTGTGGTGACTCGTTTACCGGCATCCCCAAGCGGTCGCGGAAGGTCCTGACCGCCGCGTCCATATTCCGAACGGCGATCGCGATGCGGGGCATTCCCGTGATCATGGTAGTCACTCCTCACGGCTCAATAGAGAATCTGCTCGCTGGTGAGCCGGCGGATCTCATCGTCCGGTAGATGCAGCAGTTCTCCAAACACGTACTCATTATCCGTGCCGGCCGGCATTACCGGCCGGCGGATCGCGCCGGGCGTTCCGCTCAACTTCCAGGGGATGCCGTAGACTACCAGATCCCGGTCGAGATGCTCGGCCGCGATCTGCACATCCTGTCGGCGGGCGCGATACTGCTCATTCTCGACGATTCGTAGCGCGGTGAGCACCGGGAAGGCCGCGACGCCGGCGGTCTGGAGTCGCTCGGTCAGTTCCTCACTGCTGTACTGACACGTCCATGCACTGAGCCGCTCGTCCAGTTCGTCCTGGTGATGCAGACGGCTGTAGGTGTCGGTGAAGCGAGCATCGACGCTCAGTGAGGTCTCACCTATCACCCGGCAGAGGGCCCGCCACTCGTCGTCAGTCTCGATCGCTATCGCAATCCAGGAATCGGAGTGACCACCGATGGATGATGAACGACGAACGGAGTCGCCTACCGCTTCCTCGCTGCTACCACAGGGGTAGATCCCATGCGGGGCCATCGTCGGGTGGCGGTTGCCCATCGGCTTAGCAATCCGGCCGTTCATGAAGTAGTCCATCACCGCCTCGCCGAGCGAACAGAATCCGGCCTCACCCTGAGCCATGTCGATGTACTGGCCCTGGCCCGTGCGCTCGCGGTACTCCAGGGCGCTGAGGATGGCGAAGAAAGCGTAGGTGGCGGCGGTCGGGTCGAGGTCGGCCACATCTTCCTGGACCGCCGGATCGTCATGGTAGGCGAGCAGGCTCTTCATACCGTAGAGCGCGGTCAGCGACGGTCCGTAGGTGAGCAGATCGTGCCACGGTCCGTACTGGCCGGCGGCGGAGAGCGAGGCCATGATCAGGCGTGGGTTCACCCGCGACAGCTCTGCATAGTCGAGGCCGAGCTTGCGCATCGCCCGCGGCGAGAAGTTCTCCAGGAGAACGTCGCTGTGCGTCACGAGTTGCTTGAACAGGTTAGCGCCCTCAGCTGAGGCGAGGTTGAGGGTGATGCTGCGCCGGTTGCGCGTCATCGCCAGCCAGGCCCGTGGGTCCTTCGGGTCGGTGACGGGGGCGCGCGCTCCGCTCTGCATGCCCTGGCGCACGGCGGACTCGACGCGGATTACCTCCGCGCCCATGTCGCCGAGGTACTGTCCGAGGACGGGACCGGCCCAGACCTGGCCGAGATCGAGCACGCGGATGCCCTCCAGCGGGAGGTGTGTCATGATGCCTTGCTCCGGTGGTCAGATGATCGATGCCTGGCGTAGCTTGACGAGGTCCGTCCGGTCAAAGCCGAGCCGGCAGGTGTAGATTAGCTCGTTGTGCTCGCCGAGCAGCGGCGCCGGACACCGGATCTGCCAGGGCGAAGCAGACAGTTTGAACGGTGCGCCGGGATACTTCAGCGTCCCGGCCGCCGGATGCTCGACCTCCTGGAAGAAGCCGCGCTCGCGCATGTGATCAGACTCGATCACCTCGCCGAGATCGTGCACCGGTTGGTAGGAGATGCGGCGTTCGCGGAACTCCTGCCACAAGGAGCGGCGGTCGCGCTCCATCAGCCAGGGGATGATGTTGGCGTCGAGTTCGTCGGCGTGCTGCACCATCGCGAATTTGTCCTGAAAGCGCGGATCGCGGCCCCATTCCGGGTTGCCCATGGCCTCCAGGAAGCTGTCCCAGTGGCGGTCCTGCATCGTGATCACTTCGACATAGCCGTCCTGGCAGGGAAGCACGGTCCACGGGTAGTAGGCGGTGACGCGGTGCCCCGCCCGACGCGGCTCGGCACCGGTGCCGAAGAGCACGTTGAGGATGCCGGCTCCGCCGGTGAGGGTACCCATGCATTCCATCGTAGAGATATCGACATGCTGGCCTTCGCCGGTCACCTTTCGCCCGAAGAAGGCGGACATCGTCGCCGCCGCGCCGTGAATGGCGCCCTGGTAGTCGCCCTGTGACAGCGGCGTAGTCAGCGGGCTGCGGTCCGGCTGCCCGGTGCGATGGGCGATTCCGGAACCGGCCACCGCTTGGATCGCGTGCCCCTTGTAGTCTCGGTAGGGACCGGTCCAGCCGAAGGGCGTAATCGACGTGACAATCAATCGTGGATTGACTTCATGAAGTGATGCGAAGTCAAAGCCCAACTCCTCCATTCGGCAAGGTGGGTTGTTCTCAATCAGCATGTCCGCCTCGACGATCAGCTGGTTGAAGATCGACCGGCCGGTGGCGGTATCGACGTTGAGCGTGACGCCGAGTTTGTCTGTGTTCAGATTGAGGAAGAGGCCGCTCTTCTCCGGATGCGGCACGTCATCAGGGAATGGACCGAACCGGCGCGCCTTGTCGCCGTTCGGTGTTTCGATCTTGATCACCTCTGCGCCCAGATTTGCCATCAGCTTGGCGCAGTAGGGAGCGGAGATGAATTCGCCGTACTCAATCACCCGCAGTCCCGCGAGCGGGCCACGGTTATCGGGGGTGGTCGCAGCTTCGTGAGCGGTGGCGGTTTGCTCTGTCATGCGAATCATGTTCCTCGTAGCCGTGGGTCGAGCACGTCGCGCAGCGTGTCGCCGAGCATGTTGAAGGCGTAGACGGCCAGGCTGATCGCGACGCCGGGCCAGATAGCGAGCCAGGGCGCAATGCTGAAGGAGGTGCGGCCCTCAATGCTGAGCATGTTGCCCAGCGACGGCGTGGGCGGTGGCGGGCCTAGGCCGAGGAAGCTGAGCGACGCTTCCACCAGGATCGCCGCCGCGAAGCTGAGTGACGTGAGCACGATCAGGAGCGCGGTGATATTGGGCAGCACATGACGCCACATGATACGCAACTCGGAGCAGCCGGTGGCGCGGGCCGCCTCGATGTAGGCGTCCTCACGCACGGCAATTACTGCCGAGCGGGTGACGCGGGTGGCGCTGGCCACGCTCGTAATCGTGATCGCGATGATCACATTGAGCACGGAGGGTTCTAGCGCCGTGACGAGTGCGATTGCCAGGATAAGGCCGGGGAAGGCGAGCATCCCATCGACGATACGCATGATGATCGTGTCGGTGCGTCCGCCCAAGTACCCGGCGGCGACGCCGAGTATGGTTGAAATGAGGCGCCCGCCGATCGCGACGGCAAAGCCGACGATGAATGAGATTCTCGTGCCATAGATCACCCGCGTGAGTACATCCCGGCCCAACTGATCGGTGCCGAACGGATGCGCTGCAGACATGGGCGCGAGCAAGGCGTTGAAGTCCGGCTCGTCCGGTGCGTACGGCGCAATCAGCGGCGCCAGTAAGGCGAGCAGACTCATAACCGCGACGATGACAAAGGCGACCGCGCCGATCGGTTTGCGCCGTGCCAGCCGCAACGAGCGGGTCAGCAATCCCGGTCCTCGTGACACGCGGGTAAAGACAACCGGTTCAGTTACGACGTCGATGCCGGCATGTCCTGCCATGAGGTAGTTATCCTTCCCCTACCGGTAGCGGATGCGCGGGTCGATGAGCGCGTAGCTGAGGTCGATCAGCAGATTGATGGTCACGTAGATGAACGCCATCATCACGACGACGCCCTGGACGACAGCATAGTCGCGGCCATTGATCGCGCTGATCACGACGCGGCCGATGCCGGGCAGGCTGTAGATCTGTTCGATGATCACCGTGCCGCCGAGCAGCGCCGCGAGCTGCAACCCGCACAGTGTGATCACCGGGATCAGCGCGTTCTTCAGTGCATGTCGGTAGATGATCACCGCGTCTCGTAGTCCTTTTGACTTCGCGGTGCGGACGTAGTCGGCGCGTAGCACTTCCATCAGCGTGGTTCGAGCGACGCGCATCAGTGAGGCGGACAGCGCAAAGCCGAGTATCAGCGACGCCGGTATCATCAGTTCGAGGTTCTGGAGCGGCTTCTCGAAGATGGACACGTAGGACGGCGGTGAGTAGTTCCATAGCTTCGATGGGATCATGACCGCCAGTGTGCCGATCCAGAAGCTGGGCAGTGCAATCCCGCCGATGCTGATCATCCGGCCGGCGTAGTCGAGCAATCCGTCCGGCCGTCGCGCCGAGACGATCGCGATTGGTATGGCAACCAGCAGCGAGATCGTCACGGCGAGAAAGGTCAACTCAAGTGTGACCGGCAGCTTCGCCCAGAGAAGCTCGGCGACAGGCATGTTGTTTGCCTTGGACTCGCCCAGGTCGCCTCGGACCAGTCCACCGAGCCATTCGCCGTACTGAACGACGAGTGGCCTGTCCAGCCCAAGCTGCCCCCGCAACTGCTCGACCGATTCCGGTGTGGCATATTCGCCGAGCATCCGCTGGGCAAGGTCACCAGGCAGCATTCGCATCACGACGAACGTGACCGTCGTTACGATCAGCATCACGGGGATCAGCATCAGCAGGCGGCGCAGGACGTACTGTTGCACGGACCTCGACTCCTGTCGTCTCAATCGGCGGGGTGCGCGGCGTCACGGTCAGGACGAATGCTAGGTGTCCAGCCAGATGCTCTCCGGGTCGTATTCAGAGGAGAACGAAACGCCGATCCCCATCCCCTGAACGTGCTTGTGCAAGGACAGGTTTAGGAGCCAGTTGATGGTCCAGGCCATCGGCACCTCTTCTTCGAGGATCTTCAGCATCTCCCGGATCGTCTGCGCGCGATTGGTCTGGTCGGTGATCTGGCCCTGCTGCGCGAGCAACTCGTTGTAGCGCGCGTTGTCCCACTTGCCGTAGTTGCGCGGTCCGTCCTTGCCCTGGTACTGGAGCAGGTACTCATTTGGGTCGACACTCGTCGCCCACTGACGGGTGTCATAGATGCCCCAGTCGTTGGTCGTGAGCAGCACAAGCGAGTCGGCGTAGGGTTTCGGCACGAGGTTCACTTCGATACCGATTCCTCGAAGGTTCTGCTGGACGACCTGAGCATGGACATGCTCCTGCGGCGTATCGGCAAAGGTGGAATAGGGCATATCGGTTTCGAGATTGGTAACACCCGCCGCCTGCATCAGTTGTTTCGCCTGCTGGATATCCTCGGTCTTTTCCTTGCGGTAGCCGGGCATCTGCGCCAGTTCGTCTTGGCTGTAGGCGGCGCCGGGGTGAGCAGTGGGATTGATCCCGCCCCAACCGGAGGGAACCGCCTCGACGCCGAACCACCCAGCCTGGATCACCTGCTGCCGGTTGAGTGCGAGGTGTACCGCCTTGCGCACGCGCACGTCGCTCCAAGGTTCCTGCCGGGTGTTGAAGACGACGCGATGGGTCTGGAACCCTTCCTGGCGGAGGGTGACGGCGTCCGGGATCTCACGACGAACCTCCTCCAACTGGGGATTGAACAAACCGGTGATTACGTCGAGTCGCTTGGACTTGAAGGCGGCGATCCGGGCGGTCACGTCCGTGATGTGGGTGTACTCGATCGCGTCGAGATACGGCTTCGGCTGGCGCCAGTACTCCGGGTTTCGCCGGAACTTGAGCGCTTGATCGAGCACCCATTCGACGTGCATCAGCGGGCCGGTGCCCGGCACGGGTTTGCCGCTCTTGATCAATCCACCCTCAGCGCCCTCGACGAACTCCTTTGGGAAGACAAAGGTGCCCCAGGTGGCGAGCCGGTCGAGCATGCCGGCGGTCGGCGCCTGAGTCTTGAGGATGACGGTAGAATTGTCCGGCGTCTCGACAGTGACGCCTCGGAATTCCGCTTTGCGGAAGAACTTGGGGTCGTCGGTGCGAATCCGCTCGATGCTATATTTCACGTCCTCCGCTGTCATCTCGCGACCGTTGACCGGAGCGACATTGTGGAAGCGGACGCCCGGTGGCAGCGAGAAGCGGTAGGTCATCTCGTCCGGCTGCTCGCGACTGGTGGCGAGGTCGTTGACGATCTCGTACTTGGGCGGCGGGAACATGTTGCGCTTGAGCAGCCCGTTGCCGACCGGCGCGGTGAAGGTGGTCGTCCAGATCGTGGCATGGGGTCCATGCTGCCGTAGGTGGCGGG
>JBFXAN010000248.1:0-7242 GCA_050184225.1 Dehalococcoidia bacterium
CGTTGGTAGCCCTCTCCTGGCGAGGCACCCCTCTCCGCGCGTCAGCGGGGGGAGGGGCCGGGGGAGGGGTCCGCCGTCACCGCCTTCGCCACCTTCCCTTGCTCCCCCTCCGCCAACCCCACAAACATCGGCAATGAAACCACCGTCCGGGCCAGCCGCTCCGTCACCGGCAGCGACCCCGGACCGGCGGAGACATGGGCATATCCCGGCTGCAGGTGGACGGGCGTCGGATAATGCACATCGGTACCGACGCCGGCATCACGCAGACGTGATCGAAATGCGTCGCGTTCCCCATCAGCCACTTCAATCACATACTGATGCCAGCAGCAGATCGTGCCCTCGGGTTCGTGCGGGATGCGCAGTTGCTCGCCCTGGAGGGCGCGCAGCAGATCGGCGTAGCGGGCCGCGATCGCGCGGCGCTCGGCCGTCCACTGATCCAGATGTGCCAGTTTGACGCGGAGCAGCGCCGCCTGCAGCTCGTCCAGGCGGCTGTGTCCGGCTGCCTCGTCGTGGACGTAGCGCGCGCTCTGACCGAGGTGCCGGAGGCGGCGGAGGCGGGCGGCGAGCGCGGCATCATTGGTGGCGATCGCGCCGCCATCGCCGAGGGCGCCGAGGTTCTTGGTCGGATAGAAGCTGAAGCAGGCGACATCGCCGAGCGCGCCCGCCTTGCGGCCGTGATATTCGGCCCCGTGTGCCTGGGCGGCGTCTTCGATCAGCGCGAGGCGATGCTGGGCCGCGAGCGATCGGAACGCGATCATGTCGGCGGGCTGGCCGTAGAGATGGACCGGCATCAGCGCCCGCGTGCGCGACGTGATCGCGGCCGCCGCCGCCGCCGGGTTCAGGGTCCGGGTGCTGGCATCGACATCGACCATCACCGGCGTCGCGCCGGCGGCGAGGATCGCGCCGATCGACGGGGCGGCGGTGAAGGATGGCGCGATCACCTCATCGCCGGGGCCGATATCCAGCGCGCGCAGCGTCAGCGTGATCGCGTCGGTACCATTGCCGACGCCGACGACATGCTCGACGCCGAGGTAGGCGGCGAATTCGGCTTCGAAGGCTTCGACCTCGGGTCCGAGGATGTACCAGTCGCGGTCGAGCACGCGCGCCACCGCCGCGTCCAACTCGCTGCGAATGCCGGCGTGCATGCGGGAGAGGTCCGCGGCAGGAATCACGTCGTCGCGTCCCAGTAGAGGTTGCGGCGCGGCTCGAAGTAGGCGACCGTCCGGGCAATCCCCTCCTCCAGCGGTATCGATGGCGACCAGCCGAGCGTGCTCCTGATCTTGGTGATGTCGGCGACGAAGTCCCCCACCTCGATCGGGCGCTGGTCCGGCGGATACTCGACCATCCGCACGCGGCCACGGCCGGCCGCCGCCACAACCAGTTCGGCAATCCGGCGCACGCTCATCGGCATACCGCTGCCGACGTTAAACGCCTCGCCATCCGCCGCCGGGTCGATGCCGGCATAGAGGAAGGCGTCAACGGTGTCGTCCACATAGCTGAGGTCGCGCAGTTGGGCGCCATCGCCGTACACGGTAATCTCGCCACCGTCCATCGCCAGACGCGTGAACCAGTTCATGAACCCCTGCCGGCCATGCGCCATCAACTGCCGAGGACCATACGTATTCGTCAGGCGGAGGGAGCAGGCGCGGAGCCCATGCATCGCCTGATAGACGAGGTGATAGCGCTCGGCGGCGATCTTGTTCGCGCCGTTGATGTCGGTCGGAACCTGAGGATGACCCTCATTCACAGGAAGCGCCTCGGTGCGGCCGTACTGGCTGCGCGTGCCGGCAAAGACGACCTTCGTCTCGGGATTGCGCGCGCGGCAGGCGTCGAGCAGCACCAACTGCGCCGTCGCGTTGGCGTGGAGGTCGCCGAGCGGATCGCGGACGCTGTCCATATGCGCGCCCCGCCCGGCGAGGTTGAAGACGACGGCGGCGCCGCGCACGAGTTCATCCACCACGGAACGGTCCGCCTGGTCGGCGATCGTCAGGGCGATCTCGTCTTTGACCGGCTCGATGTTGGCGAGGTTGCCGCCCTGACCTTCATTGAGGCTATCGAGCACCGTGACGCGGGCGCCGAGGCCAACGAGCCGGATCACGAGGTTCGAACCGATGAAACCCAAACCGCCCGTGACCAGCACGGGCAATCCACGGTACTCCGAGGCGATGGTGGTAGCGTCGATCATCCTGCCCCTACGCTACCACGATCGCGTGCTTCCACGGGCAGGGTGGGAACAGCATCTGCCGGCCGCTGTGCGACGGCGATGACGGAGAGGCCAAAGGGCAGATTTCGTCGGGCGAGGATCGGCGCTTCAAGCCCGAGAGCGGCACGCATCAGCCGGTTCACCGGCTCGGCGACGGGACGCACATCCGACCGCTCGGACGAGACGCCGATGGGAAAGAATCGGTTGACCGCACGCCAGGCCGCCGCCGCCGGCAGCAGCAGGCTGTTCGCGTAGGTGACGCGGCGGACGCGAAGGCCGCCGGCGGTGACCAGCTGCCGCACCTCCGTCGCCGTATATCGATGTCCGGTATGCACCGCTTCGTCGTGATGCGAGCGCAGCCATTGATAGGCGGGCAACTGGAGAAAAAGGACGCCGCCCGGTCGCAGGACACGGGTGAACTCCCGCATCGCCACGCGATCGTTGGCGACGCCGAGATGACAGAGAACGTCGTTGCTCAGCACGAGGTCAAATGCGTCATCGGCAAACGGCAGCGACTCGACCGATGCTCGTGCCAGCCGCAATCCCGGCCGCTCGCGGGCGAAGGCGAGCGCCTCGGCGGAATAGTCGATGCCCGTGACCGAGCCGTAGGCGCGCAGGTGCGCCGAATTCCCCCCTGTGCCGCAACCGGCGTCGAGGATCTTCAGCGAGCCACGCTGACCGTTGAAACGGCGTTCGAGCAGCGCATCGGCGACCCGGCGCATGCCGACGTACCACCAGTGTTCATCCTCGACCGCGTACATCGCCGCGTATTCATCCGGCTTCATGACGCCCGCTCCTCGGTCGAAACCGGCGGGCGATAGGCGCCGGCACCAGCGGCGGCCGCATTCTTTCCCGACATGCTCGTGTCATCCGCTGATTGCGGCCGGCGGGCGCGGCGGCTGCGGTGGACGTTCCACCAGAAGCTCAAAACATCGCCGATCAGGCTGGTCACGTGCCTGAGGCTGAAGAACTCGGAGCGGCCGTGCATTCGGGGATAGTGACGCACCGGTGTCTCGCGCATGCGGCAGCCGGCGGACTGGAGACTGTAGACCAACTCCAAACCGATCGCGCCGCTCTCGAACGTCAGCGGCACGCGGCGGAGATAGTCGGTCCGGATCAGCCGGAAGTCACAGTCCACGTCCTTGATCTTGACGCCGAAGACCCGCCGGGCCATCCACTCGTAGGTACCGCCGGTGAGCTTGCGATAGAAGGCGTCGGAGCGGCTGATCTTGTAGCCGTTGACCAACCCGATGCCGTCGCCCATCAACGCGGTCAGCGCCGGCAACTCCCGCGGGTCGTACTGCCCGTCACCATCGGTGTAGAAGACGAACTCCTTGGTCGCGGCCTCGAAGCCGGAACGCAGCGCGCCGCCGTAGCCGCGGTTCTTCGGGTGACGCACGATCGAGAGCGCCGGTATCTCCGGCCGCAGCGCTTCGAGCAGCGCGACGGAGTTGTCGGCAGAACCGTCGTCGATCACGGTGACGTCAAAGGTTTCGGCGACCGTGGGAAGCACAGCACTGACCCGACGCACCATCGTTTCGATCGAGCCGGCGTCGTTGTAACACGGGAAGAAGGCGGAAATACCACTCAGGCGCTCGGCCACGAAAACCTCGACCGACCTCAAGCTATTGAGAGAATCCCCAGGGGCCGGGGCCGGATCGCCCGGCCGCGTGCATCCGCGTCACCGTATCACGCTCGAAACGATGCGTTCCAGCGCGGAACGCTTGCTGCTTCGGCACCGGCCTTCTACGCTCAGATCATGGCACAGGAATTTTCGTTCGATGTAGTTTCCGACTTCGACCGCCAGGAGCTGGTCAACGCGATCGATCAGGCGAAGCGCGAGATCGGCACGCGCTACGACTTCCGCGGAATCACGGCGGAGATCGAGCTGCACGACGCCGACGTCACGCTCACGGCGGAGTCCGACTTCAAGCTGACGGCAATGCACGAGATCCTCGTGCAGAGGCTGGTGAAACGCGATCTCTCGCCGAAGATCCTCGACGCGGGCGCGATCCAGCCCGCTGCCCGTGGCAACGTCCGCCAGGTGTTCAAGCTCCGGCGCGGCATCGCTGAACCGCTGGCCAAGGACCTGCAGAAGCGGATCAAGTCGCTCAATCCGAAGGTGCAGTCCCGGATTCAGGGCGATCAACTCCGGGTCACCTCGCGCGACAAGGACACCCTCCAGGCGGTGATCAAAGAACTGCGCGGCCTCGACCTCGAGACGCCGCTCCAATTCGTCAACTATCGCTAGCAACGGCCGGCGTCGGTGGGCGCTGGCGCACTGCCTCGTAAAGCATCACGCCGGTGGCGACGCCGAGATTCAGCGAATCGGCGCTGCCTGCCATCGGAATGTGTGCGACCGCATCGCAAACACCCAGCAACACCTCTGGCAGGCCACCGCGTTCCGCACCCATCAGCAACACCAGCGGCGCCCGATATGAAAGTGTGCGGAAGTCGCGGCCGCCCTCACCCGACGTACCGATGATCGGCAGCGCCTGACTCCGCGCCCAGGCAACGAACTGGTGAACATCCGCACGGATCATCCGCTGTGAGAACAGCGTCCCCGTCGCCGCCCGCAGCGCCACCGGGTCATACGGATCGACGGTTGGGCCGAGCAGGATCAGCCCGGCGGCGCCGACAGCATCGCAGGTGCGGATCACCGTGCCAGCATTGCCGGGCTGCTGCACGCCACAAAGCGCGACCCAAACCTCGTCAGTCGAAACGGGCGATGGAAGATGTTGCCAGCGCTGCCGTCCGACGAGCGCCACACCCTGGGGCCGATCGCGCGTCGAGAGTCGCGCGAAGACCTGCGACGACACCTCCAGAGTGCGACCGCCGGCGGAGCAGTGCGACTGGATCACCGGCCAAGCGGAGGCAGCCGTGATCAGGGACGGCGCGAGCACCAGCGCCTCTATCTCGACCTGCGCCTCGAGCGCGGCGCGACAACTCTGAAGACCCTCGACGAAGAAGAGGCCGGTGCGCTCGCGTTCGGCACGCCGCCGCAGCGCGCGGATCTGCTTGACTGTTGGATTCTTGAGGCTGGAAATGACCGCCATCGCCGGCTCCTGTGGCGGCGCGTGCGGCCGGCACAAGAGGACGCGAAAACGAGAAACGGTCGCGGACCCGATGCCGGCCCACGACCGCTGTTGTAACAAGGGCAGGCGTTGCCGCCTGCCAAAGATGTTATGTCAACTTCTTCATGGGCGCACTTTGCCGTGGCCCACGCCCTCAGGATTGGCCTGGGACTCTCCGCTCGCCGGCATGTATCCTGCTCGCTGCATCGATCGCTTCCTACGCGGTTGCGGTGATCGGATTCGACAGTACACCATTCCGCCCCGACAGCGTGTGATCGGGGTCGATTAGCGCCCGTGCCAATCCGGCGATCGACGCGACCGCCTCCGCTTCGCTGAACCCGCCGCGCGTGACCAGGTGATCGAAGTTGGAGAAACCGGTCAGCATCGACAGGACATCGGCGGCGCGGCGTTCGTCGTAGCCCGGCGCCAGCGCCTTGCGTTCCGCCAGCTGCGCGGCCACTCGCCGGAGCACGGCCCGACGCGCCTCGTCGTGTTTCTCGATCACCGGGCGCAAGGCCGGGTCCACAGAACCCAGCGCGAGCAACGACCGCAGAAGCGAGGCTTCCTCGACCCAGCCACGACACACCCTGCGAACGGCGACGACGACGACCTGATCGAGATCGTCGAATGTGTCGGTCCCGATCGACCCCGCCTCGCCGTCGCGTCCGTCCAACACCGCCGCGAGCACCGCGTCGAGCAAACCCGGTTTCGAGCCAAACTGGTAGTAGACGGTCGCCGGGGCGACATCGGCACGCCGGGCGACATCCTCGATGCTGGTCCGGTGGTAGCCGGACTCCTGGAAGAGATCCTTGGCGGCGCCGACGATCGCGTCCCGCGTCGCCTGGATCTCTGCTTCCCGTTTGCCGAGACGGTATCTACGAGGGCACATGACGGATGGTCCTTTATTTACACGTAGTGTTACTCTAAATGAAACGAGCCGGCTTGTCAGCACCAGGCGGCAGCAGCGATCGAGGAAGGATCATATGGCCATCTCCCTCAAGTCCACCGACGAGATCTCCCGCATGCGCGAGGCCGGCCGGCATGTCGCCGAAGTCCTCCATATCCTCGCCGCCATGGTGCGGCCGGGATTGGTCGTGGCCGATCTCGATGCAGCGGTCCGGGACGAGTACGCCCGCCGCGGGCTGACGGCGACGTTCCTCCACTATCAGCCGCACCCCAACCAACCGCCGTATCCATCGACCGTCTGCGTCAGCATCAACGACCAGATCGTCCACGGCATCCCCGGCACGCGGGTCTTGCAGGACGGCGACGTGGTCAAGCTCGACCTCGGCGCGACCTACCGCGGCTACGTCGGCGACTCGGCGATCACCGTCGGCTGCGGCACCCTTTCCGCCGCGTCTCAGCGCCTGATCGACGTCACCGACGACTCGCTGCGCCTCGCAATCGAGCAGTCGCGCGCCGGCGGCCGCCTCGGCGACATCGGCGCCGTGATCCAGCGGCGGATCGAGGGCTGCGGCATGTCCGTGATCAAGAACTACGGCGGCCACGGCGTCGGCCGAAGCATGCACGAGGAGCCGTTCGTGCCCAACCACGGCACACCGGGAACCGGCCGCCGCCTGAAACCAGGCATGGTGATCGCGATCGAGCCGATGGCGACCCTCGGCGGCGACGAGTCCTTCTGCGCCGACGACGGCTGGACCGTCTCCACCTCCGACGGCAGCCTCGCCTCCCACTTCGAGCACACCGTCGCCATCACCAAGAACGGCCCCCTGATCCTCACCGCACCGTAATATTTCAGACGAACCGCCCATCCTGTCATCCTGAACGCAGTGAAGGATCTCGGATGCAGTTAGACCTCCGAGATCCTTCACTGCGTTCAGCAACGGTCTTGAAGGTCACGGGGTTCGGTCATGATAGTCCTCCTGGAACGGGGTCTGGTGGCGCAGCAGCGCATTGAGGATGGTGAGCAGCTTGCGCATGCAGGCGACCAGCGCGAGCTTCTTC
>JBFXAN010000249.1:0-7223 GCA_050184225.1 Dehalococcoidia bacterium
CGAGGCCCGAACCGATGACCGCAAAACAGCGCGAATCCCTCTGTTTTGGCAATGCCCACCGTTCGCGTGGTGCGTTTGTCGCGGCTTCGCGTGGAAGAAAAGTTCGACGTGTCAACTTTTAGATCTTGACACTTTCACGGAACCCGGCTACAGTCTGCGCGTGGCCGGTTGTCCGGTCACCCGGTGAGCGCTTGAGCCCCCCGGAACCCGAGCGATACCCGCCGCATGAGGCCGGTATCCCTTGAGAGAGAGCTGATCATGACGACCCCCACCCCCTACACCCTCCCCACCGGCGACGTCCCCCACGCCGAGGTCCGCGAGATAGCGGCGCTGGAGTCCGCGCCGCACGTCACAGTCATCGATGACACGCCGGACTACCGCGTCTATGCGGTGGGCGATGACTTCGCCGCGGTCATCTACTCCGAGGGCGATCTCGGGGTCTACTGGCGAGATTGCGACCCACAGGCCTACGCGGCGGCGCTCGCACGAGTGGGCCATCCTGATTATCCTGCGACCACCTGGGACCTCTACGAGGGGTCCGGCGAGCCCTATGCGACCATCACCGCCGACTCGGCCGAGGAGGCGCTGGTGGCGGCACGGAGCAACGTGGACAGGTCCAACTACGAGGACGCCGACGGCACGCTCTGGATTGACGTGCGCGTGGTCAATCAGGTCACCGGTGAGGAGGCCACGGATACGGTCACACTGGACCCCGACGTGCCGGCATGCGCGGACAGGCACGATCACGACTGGCAGAGTCCTTACTCCGTCGTCGGCGGCATCGAGGAGAACCCCGGCGTCTGGGGGCACGGCGGCGGGGTGATCATCCGCGAGGTCTGCGCGCACTGCGGTACCTATCGGGTGACCGATACCTGGGCGCAGCGCATGGACACCGGCGAGCAGGGGCTCACCAGCGTGGCCTACGAGGCCGCCGACGACCAGTCGCTGGCGTGGATCGAGAGCGACCCCTGCGACCACCCACAGATGACCGGCGACACCTGCGACGAGTGCGGCGAGTCGTGCTCCCATCGAGATGTCGGTGCGACCGACGATGGTATCTGTCATGACCCGGACTGCCCGATCCACGGGGACACACGGTGACTGCGCAATTTGTTCGGCGCCAGCCCCATCGCGCTCAGCAGATCATGGGTGCGGTGGGGCGCCGCTATCCGCGTGCGTGGGCACAGGCCGATGCGTTCCGGGCCATGGCCGCACAGGACTTGCACGGCGCCCCGTGCACCACGGACACCCACTGTCAGCAGGTGGCCCGATGACCACCCCCACCATCACGATCTATCGACACACGGCCGGCCATTGTTGGGTGGCCGACTTCAGCCGCGCAACAGGCGCCGAAGACATGCGCTTCGCGATTGGCACCACCGATGTACCCACGCCCTACACCTTGACGCCCGACGCAACCGCCCGGCGCCCATCACGAAGCACTCGCAGCGCATCCACCAGGAGCGTGAGCAGTGATCCCCGCCGCCACACGCGCCGACGGTCGCACCGTGGAACGCTGGAGCAACCAGACCGACACCGGACAGAATCGCCTACCCCCATCAGCGACACGAGCAGCCGAACGCGGCCGGACCTACCAAGGGATCGCGGATGCAATGGCGGATCAATGGGGAATCCTCTAATGAGGATCTACTACGCCACCACCGCGCGCAGGATTGGCCGACTCCCGGAGATCGACCAGTTCACGTGCTACGCGCCGACCGCCACCGGCATCACGCTTACACGCTGGACCGGATACCGACACACGATCGGGCACTTTGCCCACTGGTACGCGACAGACCGACAGGGGAACACATCCCGATCGTACCCAACCGCAGGCTCCGCACTTCGACGCATGACCCCCACCAACCCGACACGCAGCAGATAGGAGATCCGAACATGTACCGAATCGTTTTCCAGGAACCCACCGCACCGATCGCCGGCAAACTGGCCGATGCCGAAATCCACTTCACAGCCGGAGACATGGCCGGCTTGAAGCTGATCGGCTTTGCCGTTTGGGAACGCCGCGCCGGTGGCCGCAACGTCACGTTCCCCGCCCGACAGTACGCCGTCAACGGTGAACGCCGCTCGTACGCCCTGCTCAGGCCCACGACCAGCACCGACCAGCAGCAGCCGCTCCGCGATGCCATCATCAGCGCCTACGCCACGTACGAACGCCAGCAGACGGCGCCGGCAGGATGGCAGACCATCGACACCAGCACCGACAGCACCCCCCTCTGAGGGACTCCGGCCCCATGCGTACCACACAGGAGATCATCATCCGCCAGGCATGGCCCGGATACGCCACGGTCAGCGCACACAGCCGCGACACGGGCGCCGGACGCACCATCACTCTACCGATCCCAGACGATCGCGCGACCCGCTTCGCCTTTTATCAGGCCACGCAACGCCAGTGCGCCATTGTCGACACCCGCAGGACACCGAAGGAGATCACACGATGCGAACACTGATCAGCAAATATGCAGGTCAATGCGCCAGATGCGGACAGGACATTCCGATCGGCGCCACGATCCGCTACGAGAAGCGAACCGGTGTTTTTTGCGTCGGATGCGAACCGACCGACGTTGAAGACATCCGATCATTCCGCCAGGCCAAGATCGACCGCAAGAACGCACGGCGGGAAGAATGGGCGCAGGCACGCGAACGGCGCGCGAACGCCTATCAGCGCCGGTCAGATCACCTCATGGGACGCGACACCAGCCCGGACGGCCGCGCCGATTGGGCACTCGTGACGCAGCCCGGATACATCCCGCAGCGCGCGCAGGCCAACCGAGCGCAGGAGCGCGCATGGGATGAACAGAACGCCGCCGCAGCACACCGCGCGCGCATGAGCCCGGATGCCTACGTCAAAGGCGACCGTGAACGCGCGCGCCAGCAGCACCGCGACGCCGTGAGAGACCGACTCCGCGCCCACGTCGGCCAACAGGTCACGTGCCACCCATACGGACTTGTGACGTTGATCCGCGTGAACGGCAAGAGCGCCACCGTAGAAACCCCGCGCGGATTTCGCGATCGTGTCGATCTCACATGGATTGAATTCACCACTACCAGCGCGGCCGCAGAGACGCAGGAGTAGCCCATGCCAAGACGACGACCCTCTATCACCCGAGGCCCGGCGGATCACTTCGCCAGCCCCGGAGAGCGCATCGCAGAGATCACCTTCAGCAACGGCGCCGGATGCCTGATCTCCCTCAGAGACAACGACGGCAAACCCGTGATCTCCCTGTACCGACTGGACAAGGGGATCACGGTGCACGTGGCGGATAGCGGCCGCCATTGAACGAGACGGACACGCCCCGCGCCTGACGACGGCCGGAAGGCCGAAATGCCGGCAGCAATGCCGGTATCGCGCGGTACGAACAACCCGCCCCGATCCCGCAACGACGCGCGATCGGTCACGACAGGAGCAGATGACCACATGGCACACATGATCGACTCTATCGCCTACAGCAACGCCACCCCGTGGCACAAACTCGGCACACGGATGCCCGGCACGATGAACGTCGAGACCGCACTCACGGCCGCCCAGCTCCGCTGGACCGTGCGACTCGACCCCGTCTACCTCCGCAACTCCGACGGCACCGCCGGCGCCCAGGTACCCGACCGATCCGCCGTGATTCGCGAGGACCGAAACAAGATCATCGGCAACGTTGGCCCACTGTTCGCCCCGATCCAGAACCACGACGCATTCGGCGTGCTCAGCGACGTTTGCCGCGATCACGGAGTCACGATCGAGGTGGCCGGCGCCCTTGACGAAGGCCGCCGTACGTGGATGCTGGCCAAGATGCCGGATGACCAGACCATCACGCCGATCGCAGGCGATGACGTGCGCGGTTATTTCCTCATCCACAACGGGCATGACGGCAGTTTGGCGTACGGCGGCCGATGCACCCCGATCCGCGTCGTCTGTCAGAACACGTTGACCGCCGCACTTGGCAGCCGGCACAACGCAGACGTGGTACGCATCCGTCACACGAGCAACGCCGGCGCCAGGCTTGACGAGGCCGCACGCCTGATCAAGACGATGATCCAAGCCATGAAGCAGACGGGCGAGACCTTCTCCGACATGGCACGCCAGGCGATGACCCCCGAGCAGATCCGCCAGTACATCGAACGTGTAATCCCGCACCCGGACCCGAAGCAGCCCAGCGACGCGATCACCAAACGCCGGAAGATCATTGCCTCGCTCGTGTTCGCCGGCAACGGCGCCGAACTCGCCAATGCCGACATGCCACAGGGGTACGCCTCCGTTTGGGGAGCCTACAACGCGGTCACGGAATATTGGGATCACGTCCGCCCGGCAGAAACCAAATCCCGCAGCGCCGAGCGCAGCGCGTACGAATCGCTGGTGTTCGGCAGCGCCCAGACGGCCAAGGCGAAAGCTTTGGACGTCGCGCGCGAATTGGTCACGGTGTAGCCATGCACCAGACCGCCCACCGCACCATCACGGCCGGGATCACCACGATCCCGGCCCGTGAGCCCCACGAAGATCCCCACGCGTACGGCCTTCGGATCTTTCGCTTCATGGTCGAATCAGACACGTGCGCGGCCGCAATGGCCGACGAGGCCACCGAATACGCCTACGCCGCCAGCATCTACCCGATCACGGCACCGGACATCACCGACGCCACCCGCGCCAGGTTCACCAATATCCGCCGCGATCTGGCCCAGACCATCCACCGACGCCACGCCCAGCGCCGGCAGGCCCTCGCACACATCGCCGCACAACTGGCGCAGGAGCCCCCCGCACCCACGACAGGTGGCGGAGGCTCCCGCGTACCCACTCACCCGGCCCCGAGCAGCCCCACGGCGCCCGTGGCCATTCCGGCATGGCCCACCGTGGCCGATCCCCTCTGAGGTAACACCCCCGCATGACCAGGATCAACTACTACATCAACAGCGCCGAGTACATCGGCACCGAGCGCCAGACGATCAAGGATGCCAAGGCCAGCGCCAAGGCCCTGATCACGTTGAGCGCCGGGAAGATCACGTCTGTCCAACTTCGCCACGCCGACACGCAGCGACTGATCAGTGAGGTACACGCATGACCAAAACCAGCACGCACACCGACCGCGAACACGTTGAACTCCACGTGGCCGGCCGCACACGGGAAGGCAAACGCGCCACGATGATCTACGAACTGAAACGAGGAGAGAAAACGCCGGCCAGCATCGCGGAGGCCAAACGGATCGCTGGAGACTTCGACTACTTGACCGCCGCCAGTGTGATCACCGTCACCACCACGATCACCACCACTGAGGCCGCGCTGTCATGACACAACAACAGCCTACATTCATTGGCAAGTATCTAGACAACGAGATGATGATCGAGATGGCCCTCAACAACTTGCGAGACGCGCGCGATCAAGCGAAAGACGGTCACGCGCCGAACGCAACGAATGCCATTCGACGGGCGATCAAGAGCGCCGAAGGAGCACTCAGGCATGCCCGACGCGTGACGTTCGCCGCCCGCGTGGGACAACCCATCAGAAGGAGAAAAACCACATGAAACAGCAGGACTGGACCCCGCCAGGATGGCGACCAGGCCCCGCAAACGTGGCCGTGGCCGCGGGGTTGATCCTCAGCGCCGGCATTCTCTACGCCGCAGGTGGCCGGACGGTATCGGTTATTCTCACGGTACTGGCAATCGGCATCGTCCTACCCGCACCGCGCGATCCGAACGTGCCACTGAGACGATCCGCGTACGCCGGGCCCATCGTGTGCGCATGGTGCGGAGACACCATCGAGGAGGCCATCGACGCCCGGCTCCCGGCATCGCACGGACTGTGCGACGCTTGCCACAAGTCAGGCGCAGCCGACTAGCAGCAGAGCCCCACACGCCAGCAACGGCCGCCGTCTAGGGACCATCCCCGGACGGCGGCCGATCTGTTTTCCGGCGACGACGACGCGCCAGGACTGGCCGACCCAGCTTGACCACCGGATACAGCCGCACCACCAGACCATCCGCGTCTACAACCCGACAGACGCACCCCGCACCCAGCCGGCGCCCATCACGCAGCGCAGGCGCCATAGACCGATAGCCCGACACCAGCAGCACACGACGCCACGCCGACCGATCGAGCACTTCGACATACCAGCGCCGAAGACGCGCGCCAGGTGGCCGCGGATGCCGCGAACGGCTCATCCGCGCGTACCCCAGAGGGCGACGGGCAGCCGCTCGAGCCTACTTGACGCGCAACGCACCACGCTTGACGCGCAACGCAGGGACATCAGCGCGACTTCCGAGGTTTCGCTTTCCCGGCCTCGCGCAGCGCAATCGCCACAGCCTGTTTTTGCGGACGACCGGACGCCTTGAGATCCCGGATGTTCGCACTCACGACTTTGTTCGACTTCCCCTTCTTCAACGGCATGGCAGAACCCCTGTTACGGCCAGTACCACTTCACGACACCAGCTTCCTCGACCGTGTGGACATGCCACGTCGGCCGGAAGTCTGGATTGGGCGATCCATCCGGCAATGTCGGCTCATCCGACGCGCCGATGATGTCGACAATGCGCGCAGCGCCGTCGGTCGGCCCCCAGCGAAACGCAAGAATGTCCACCGAGGGATCGCCCTCCACACCGCGCTTCCAGTTCAGGCCCCACCGAAACTCCCCGGACAACCGAAGACGCTGACCGACACGTCGACAGAACGCCAGATTGCCGTCGTGGGTGCCGTCAGGCGGATGAATAGCCCATTCCGCCTCGACCGCCCAGAACCCATCAGGCGGCTCAGGCAGATCCCCGGGCACTGGAGGCACAGGCGGATCCACCGGCCCCGGATCCATGCCATCCAACAGCCGCGTCATGAACACGCACTCGGACGGCGTGAACTGATACGTGCCCCGACGCTGCGAGAGCTTGTACCGCAGGACATCTTCTGGCGACTGGCCCCGTGGAATCTGATAGTCCACTCGACCAGGCCGAGGACCCCACGCGCCGGCCAGCGCTTTTCCGAGCGCACGCAACTGTGGATGGAACGCCATCCCGCCAGCGCGAATGTCTGCAAAGTAGTGGTGACCGATGACGCGATCGTACTCCCGCGTCAGGCGGTCGTAGATCTCGCCAGCCTCGAGCGTTTCCGCAACGCTGCCCTTTCCACTCCAGTCGTCCAGCCGCAGGGTGAGCCACACGTAGACATCCGGACTCCACGACATCACCGCGTCAAGATCCCGCCGCATCGCATCGTAGAACGCCTGCAGCGGCTC